>NZ_JBJDRL010000103.1:0-7819 GCF_044987475.1 Microbacterium sp. ZW CA_36 | reverse complement strand
GGAACCGGATGATCGAGGCGAGCTTCACGACGGACGAGGTGCCTGCTCTGGTGCTCGCGGGCGAGGGGGAGCGACCCGCATCCGTCGAGATCGTCGGCGCCCGCGCCCAGGTCACCGCACGCGTGACCGGGCGCGGCAAGACATGGAAGGCGACGCTGCCGCTGCGCGCCGCCCGCTGGGGCGGCCCGGAGCTGCCGCTGCCGTCGGGGTCGTACGAGGTGCGGATCGCGGATGCCGAGGGAAGCGCCGTGCGTCCGCCCGAGGGGCTGCCCGTCACGCAGCTGGGCACGCTGCGCGCGGCCCTGGAGGGGTGGACGCTGCGCGTGAGCCCGCCCATCAATCCTGCGTACGACTCGGGCGAGGGGCAGGACGCCCTCGAGCGCCGGTACGCCACACGCCCGGCCTCCGGCTTCGAGAACGCCGTGTTCTTCGAGAGCTTCTACGGGCGCAACGCCAGCTGCAACCCGCTCGCGATCGATCGCGAGCTCGCGCGCCGAGCGCCCCATGTCACGCGGTACTGGAGCGTGGTCGACCTGTCGATCGCGGTGCCGGACGGCGCGATCCCCGTCATCGAGGGCAGCCCCGAATGGTGGCGCGCCCGCGGCGCGGCACGGCTGCTCGTGGTCAACGACTGGCTGCGACGGCGGTTCGCGAGACGCAAGGGCCAGGTGGTGCTGCAGACGTGGCATGGCACGCCGCTGAAACGGCTCGCGCTGCACCGCCCGGGTTTCGACCCGCGTCGCATGGCCGCCGTGGTGCGCGAATCGCGCCGCTGGAACGTGCTGCTCGCCCAGAACCCGTACGCCGCGCGCATCCTCGGCAAGGCCTATGCGTTCCTCACCCGCCCGGTCTGGGTCGAGGGCTACCCGCGAAACGACGTGCTCACGCGCGGCGACGGGACCGCGACACGGGAGGCGCTCGGCATCCGTCCCGGCGAGAAGGTGGTGCTGTACGCGCCGACGTGGCGCGACGACCGCGACCAGATCGTCGACTTCGTCGACCCGGGTGCGCTCGCCGCCGCGACCGACGCCGTCGTGCTCGTGCGCGGCCATTCGCGCACGCTTCTTCCCGGAAGAGATGCCGAAGGCCCCCGCGTGATCGACGTGACCGGCTTCCCCGACACCTCGCTGCTGCTGCTCGTCGCGGACGCCCTCGTCACCGACTACTCGTCAGTGATGTTCGACTTCTCGGTGACCGGCAAGCCGATGTACTTCCTCGTGCCCGACATGGAGCACTACCGCGGCGAGCTGCGCGGGTTCTACTTCGATCTCGCCGCACACGCACCGGGCCCGATGGTGCGCACGCAGGACGAGCTGGTCGCGGCGCTCGCCGCCGATGACGCGGACGCCTACGCCGACCGGTACGCGCAGTGGCGGGAGAAGTTCAACGCCCGCGACGACGGGCATGCCGCCGAGCGGGTCGTGACGCGGATCCTGGATCAGGGGTTCATCGAGATCTGACGCACGCGGGCCGGATCGACATCACGGCAGCGGCGTGTTGCGGCTGCCCAGTCGTGACGTGTCGACTGTGTCGTGCGCGCCGCCGATCACGCCGAGCAGGAACCCCCAGCCCCACGCGAGGTGCATGCTCGGCAGCACGGCCGCGGTCCAGAGCTTGTCGCGCCAGCCGTGTCCGCCGCCGCGGCCGGCGGCGACGCCGACGATGAGGATCGCGTACGCGATCACGGGGAGATACACGACGGATGTCGCCACCGCCCACCATCCCTGCAGCACGCCCGTCAGCTGCAGCGCGGCGACGACGAGCCCCAGAAGGATCGTGAGCACGAGTGCGGGCGGAGCGAAGAAGCGCAGGGAGTTGCCGCGCCCGAACCGGCGGACCAGCTCGCCGCGCCAGCGTCCGGTGGCCGAGAACTGGCGCACCAGCCGCGTCCAGCTCTCGCGCGGCCAGTACGTGACCGCCAGGCTCGGGTCGAACCACACACGGTAGCCGGCACGACGGATGCGGAGGTTCAGCTCCCAGTCCTCGCCTCGACGGATGCTCTCATCGAACAGGCCCACCTCGTCGAGCACCGCGCGGCGTATGACGCCCAGATACGCCGACTCGGCCTCGCCCTCCTGCGTGCCGCCGTGGTACGCGCCGCCGCCCAGCCCGATGGGGGAGTTGTAGGCGCGCGCGACCGCCCGCTGGAAGGGCGTGCGCCCGTCCGCGCGCATGACCCCGCCGACGTTCGCGGCGCGGACCCGCGCGAGCGTCGCGAGGGCGCTGCGGGCATAGCTGGGCTCGAGTTCGGAATGCGCGTCGACCCGGACCACGGTGGCGTACCGCCCGGCGCCGATCGCGAGATTGAGGCCGATCGGGATGTCGGCGGCGGGGTTGTCGATCAGCACGATGCGGTCATCGTCCCGGGCGAGCTCGCGAGCCAGTTCGCTCGTGCCGTCGGTGGACGGACCCAGCGCCAGGATCAGCTCCGTCGGACCCGGCACATCCTGCGCCAGCACGGTCTCGACCGCGCGTCGCAGGTAGTCGCGCTCATTGAGCACCGGCATCACGAAGCTCACACCGGCACCGGGCGGAGGGACCGGAGCGTCCCTGCGCCCGTGTTGCTCGACATGCACGCGTCGATCATGTCATGGGTGCCGCTGGGTAGGCTGGACGCGTGGGTCTCGTCTCGGATGGAAAGAAGGCGGTCGCGCTCGTCCGCAAGGCGGTGCGCAATCGCTCGGCCGTGATCGACGTGCGGCGCACGCTCGCGGCCCGGCCGCAGCATCCGCCGTTCCACTACCGGGTCGCGGTGTACTTCGCCGACGGCGCGGTCAACATGTACCAGATGCGGCAGTGGTACAAGCCGCTCGCCGGACTGGCGAAGACCTGGCCCGTCGTCGTGCTCAGCCGTGCCGCGACGGGTGCCGAGGCGCTCCTCGCCGACGGCGCACTGCCGGTCGCCTTCGTGCCGACGGTGCGGGACCTCGAGCGCTTCATCGCCAAGCAGGACATCCGCGTCGTGCTGTACGTGAACCAGAACACGCGCAACTTCCAGATGTTCCGCTACGGGCGCCGCTGGCACGTGTTCATCAACCACGGCGAGTCCGACAAGATGTACATGACCACGAACCAGTACAAGGCGTACGACTACGCGATGATCGCGGGCGACGCGGCGCGCGAGCGGCTGTCGCGGGTGCTGTGGGACTACGACATCGACCGGCGCACGATCGAGATCGGCCGGCCGCAGGCGGACCACTACTCGGGCACCCTGCCGTACACCCCCGACGAGCGCACCGTGGTGCTCTACGCGCCCACCTGGGAGGGCGATCGGCCTTCGGCGCACTACGGCTCCATCGCAACGCACGGCGAGGCGCTGGTCGGCGCCCTGCTCGCGACCGGACGCCACCGGGTCATCTACCGCCCGCACCCGCGATCGGGCGTGGTGAACCACGAGTACGGCGCCGCGAACAAGCGCATCATCGCCGCCCTTGCCGCGGCCAATGCAGCCGATCCCGCCGCGCAGCACGTCTTCGACGACGGACCCGACCTCGGCTGGCAGCTGGCCGCCGCCGACGTCGCGATCGTCGACATCTCCGCGATGGTCTACGACCGACTCGCGGCCGACAGGCCGCTGCTGATCACCCGACCGGCCGACCCCGCCGCGGCCATCGACACGCACGGCTACCTGTCGGCGTGCGAATGGCTGGATGCCTCGGCCGCCGCCGACATCGTCGCTGAGACGGAACGCGTGCTGGGCGACCCCGAGGCGGTCGCGCGTCTCGAGGAGTGGGTGACACGATACTTCGGCGACACCACTCCGGGTGCCGCGACGGCGCGGTTCCAAGAGGCCGTGCAAGGACTCATGGACGACTGGGAGGCCTGGTACGCCCGCTCGGTCGCCGACAGCGACGACGATGAGCAAGAGGACGAGGCCGACCTCGACGAAGAGGGCTGAGCGACAGGGCGTCCGAGCGCGGGCTCTCGCGAAGCTCAGGCCACCGGGGCTGGACGCTCGACGAGCCGCGAGATCGCCCGCAGCGGGATCGCGACCCACGTCGGCCGGTTGCGCGCTTCGTAGATCGCCTCGTACACCGCTTTGTCGAGTTCGAGTGCGGCCAGGAGCGGATGCCGGGGGTCGAGGCCGTTCCCCGAGGTCGCCGCATAGCCCTCGACGAACGCCGCTCGCGCATCGAGAGCCCAGGCCCGCACCGCATCGGCCGACCGCTCGGGATGGTCCAGGCGAAGCGACCCGGCGACGTAGTCGAACGAGCGGAGCATCCCCGCGACATCCCGCAGCGCGAAATCGGGCTGCGTGCGCTCGGCCATCGGCCTGAGCGGTTCCCCTTCGAAGTCGACGACCACCCAGCCGCGGTCGGGCGAGTGGAGCACCTGGCCGAGGTGATAGTCGCCGTGTATCCGCTGCAGCGGCGGCCAGGGCACCTCGAGCGCGCGACGGTACACCGCTGTCGCGGCATCCCGCTGGCCCGCGATCTCGGGCACCTCCGCCATCGCGATCGCGAACCGACGTTCCCAGGTCGCAGCGGTGGCATCGCGATCGGCTGCGGTCGCGGTCCGCGTGGGGAAGCACTGCGACAGCGCGACATGGACGTGGGCCGTCGCAGCGCCCAGGGCGCGCGCCGCGTCGCGGAAGTCCTCGCCCTTCGCCGCAGCGAGGAGTGCGACCCGCCACGCATCGTCGACGCCGGGCAGGTACTCCTGGGCGAAGGCGAGCGAACCGCGCACACTGCCGTGTGCCGTGGCGAGGTCGGGCCACGTGCCTTCGATCGACCCGATGGTCCGCGGCACGTGGGGCGACCCGGCGCGCGCCAGGGCCTCCTGCAGCTCGATGTCGGGATTCAGCCCGGCGTGAAGCTGCCGGTACACCTTGCAGATCACGGGGGTGCCGACGCCCTCGTAGATGAGCGACGTGTTGGACTGCTCACCGCTGATCACCCGGGCCGTGGCCTCGGCCGGTGCGCCGCCGAGCGCGGCCACGCGTCCGATCGCGGTCGTCTGCGGTCCACGGGCCGTGCCGCCGCGGGCGATGAGGCGCAGGAGCGAGTTGGCGTAGGCGGGGTCGAACGGGCCGTCGATGAACGTCGTGCCAGGCGCGGGGCTGCCGATGATGTGGTCGGGGTCCGCGTCCACGGTCTCGGTCGCTCGCTCGACGACGGGGATCTGGTACAGCACCGCGGGAAGGGCCCCCTCGTCGGCGACCAGGAACGTGCGGATGCGGGCTCCGCCCGCTGTCTCGGCGGGGTCGTCGGGGTCGGCGGTGAGGTCCCACCACGACACCAGGCGCAGGCTCGGCGGACGCCCTTTCGCGGCGTACCACCGCTGCCGCGGCATCCACGCCGCCAGGCACGCCAGGGTGCTGTCCATACCTGTGAGCGTATGCCCGGGACGGCCGGCATGTCGAGGTGGGCGTGCAAGCGCTTGCAGTGTGCGCCCTGGCAACGGGCTCGGGCTACGCGTCCTCGCCCGACTCCTGCGACTCGGCGATCTCGATGACGGGCGCCACGGGGATGATGATGGACTCGACGGCCGGAGCGGCGCCGAGCCCGAGATCGCCGACACCGAGGCCGCCGAGATCGACGGCGGCGGCTTCGGCCAGCCGCTCCGCCTGGCTGTCGGTGCGCTCGGGCTCGGAGGGCAGCCCTGCCCATTCGGAGGGTTCTTCTGGAAGCTGGCTGAACAGACCCATGACGCCATTCTCACCCCGCGCGAACGCGGGCAGGATCACATCAGTCGGCGGGCGGAGCCTCGATCTCGGGCCTCCTGCGGCGTACGACGTTGCCGACCGCCGCCGTCCCGCGGGTCACGCCGCCGATCACGAAACCTCCGGCGCGACGGATGCCGCGACCGGCGAGGCGCTCCACGCGGTCGGCACCGGGTCGCGGCTCGAGCTCCGGCGGCAGCTGGAGCGGCGGCGCGCCGAACGCGCGCCGGGAGCCGACGAGGACGCGGCGCCCCAGGATGTTGTTGCCGGCGCCGCCGATCGCGGCGCCGATGCCGAAGGGCAGCGCCTTGCCGATCCATGACGCGCCGCCGCGAGCCGCGAACTGCCGGATGAACGTCGACTTGAGCCGGTCTACGAGCGGGCCCACTGCGGCGCGGGGGAGCGACTTGGTGACGAGCTCGCCCCAGTATCCGGCACGGCTCGGACCGCGTCCGGCCGCCTGACCGGCCAGCTGCGCGACGAGGTCGACGCCTTCTTTGCCCAGCATGAGGGTCAGCACCAGCGCCCGCGCGCGGTCGGGATCCGAGACCGGGATGCCGTGCACCTCGGTGACCGACTGGGCGAACAGGGTGGTCGCCTCGAGGAACGCCACAGTCTCGACGCCGCTGAGCGCGAGGGTGACTCCCGTGCCGATGCCGGGGACGACGGCGGTCGCGCCGACCGCTGCGCCGCCGGTTGTCACGGCCGCGAGGTAGCGGCGCTCGAGGATGCGGACGATGTCGGCGGGGGAGGCATCCGGATGCCGCAGGCGGATGCTGCGCAGGTGCGCGAGCACGACCGGCCGCTGGATCGACAGCACGCGGTCGAGCGCGCGGACGGTGAACGGGTGCTCGTCCGACCCGGTGGGCGGCAGACCTCCCTGCCACGGCGAGTCGCCGGGCAGCGAGTGGATGCGGTGGACCTTCTCGCTCATCGCGCCGAGTCTATGCGCCCGGATCCGGGCGTCGGCCCGGGTTGACAGGCCAGCGCTGAGGGGTCAGACGTAGAGGTTCGCGCGCTCGAGGTCTTCGGCGAAGTCCACCTCTACGGCGTACAGGTCCGAGATGTCGAGCGGTTCGAGCAGCACGCCGTCCTCGGCGATCGCGAGCTCGAGGCCGCGCTCGAAGTAGTCCTGGTCGTCGACACGCGTCAGGTGGCGCATGAACGCCTTCTTGTCGCGGCTCGAGACGTAGTTGATGCCCACGGCCTCGCCGATGCCGCCCTTGACGGTCTTCGAGAGCTCCTTGATGTGGCCCTCCGGCGTGACCGTGTACTTGACCTCCTCGTCGCTCACCTTCGAGGTGTTGACGGTGACGAACGACTGGTCGCGCTCGATGAGCTCGATGGCACGGCCCAGGACGCGCGGGTCGAAGACGACGTCGCCGTTCATCCAGAGCACGCCTCCCTTGCCGGTCTTCGCGAGGGCGCGGAGCAGGCTCTTGGACGTGTTGGTCTGGTCGTAGCGGTCGTTGTAGACGTAGTCGACGTGAGGGAAGGCCTCGACGATGGTCTCGGCACGGTAGCCGACGACGGTGGTGATCCGGGCGTCATTGCCGAACGCCGCGCGGATGTTGTCGTGCTGCTGCTGCATGATGCTGCGGCCGTCGTTCAGCTCGGTGAGCGGTTTGGGAAGGCTGCGGCCGAGACGCGAGCCCATTCCGGCTGCGAGGATTACGGTCTGAAGGGTCAAAGTCTTCTCCTGAAGTACGCGATTCACTGCCGGTTCACCGGCGCGACACCCCTTCGTGCCGGGTCCATGCTATCGATGACCCCTGTGAAGGTGCAGAATGATGGGCTCCCGTTGCCGATTCGTGACATAACGCGAATGCCGCGACGCGGCGACACGGACTGCCCCACCATCAGGACCGCTTGATACGTTGGTTGGGTGACAGCCTCCCTCCCGGTGCCGAATGACATCGATCCGGAAGAGCCGGACCGTCACTCCGCTGCGCGCGTGATGCGCCTCGCCGAAACGGTACCGCCGGCTCCCGACAAGCCCCGCCGCCCGCCGCGCAAGCCTCGCTCCGACAAGGACGCCCCACGCAAGAAGCGCGCTCCGCGCAGTGCCGAGCCGCAGCCCGATCCCGGCGGCAGCGCTCGCGGCGAGCTCCAGATCGCTCGGAAGCGGCGGGCGGCGGGGCTTGTCGGGAGCCGGCG
>NZ_JBJDRL010000102.1:0-8638 GCF_044987475.1 Microbacterium sp. ZW CA_36 | reverse complement strand
AGCGGGATCACCTGCCCCGTCGACATCCGTACGCGCCCGGGCGCGTACGGATGTCGACGGGGCAGGTGATCCCGCTCGACCGCACCGTCGTGATCGGGCGCCGCCCCCGCTCCACGCGCGTGAGCGGCACCGACCTGCCGCACCTCGTCGCGGTCGACAGCCCGCAGCAGGACATCTCGCGCAGCCACGTCGAGCTGCGGGCCGAAGGCGAGAGCATCGTCGCCACGGATCTGCGCACCACCAACGGCACCACGCTGCTGCGCCCGGGAACGGATCCCGTGCGGCTGCATCCCGGTGAGGGCACGGTGGTCGTCCCGGGAGACGTGCTGGATCTCGGCGACGGCATCACGGTCGCGATCGAAGGGATGTCGTGAGTCCCAAGCGCGCGCCGATGGCGCCGCCCGATCTGCCGGGCTTCACTTATGTCGACCTGCTCGGGTCCGGCGGCTTCGCCGACGTGTACCTGTACGAGCAGCAGCTTCCCAAGCGGCGCGTCGCCGTCAAGGTGCTGCTCACGGAGCGCATGTCGAGCGGCTCGGTCGAGGAGTTCACCGCCGAGGCCAACGTCATGGCCATGCTCTCGACGCACCCGGCGATCGTCACGATCTACCAGGCCGGCGTCGCGCAGGACGGCCGCCCGTACCTCGTGATGGAGTACTGCCCGCGCCCGAACCTGCAGGTGCGCTATCGGCGCGAGCCCTTCTCGATCGCCGAGTCCCTCCGCGTCGGCGTGCAGGTCGCCGCCGCCGTCGAGACGGCCCACCGCGCCGGTGTGCTCCACCGCGACATCAAGCCCGCGAACATCCTCGTCACCGAATACAACCGTCCGGCGCTCACCGACTTCGGCATCGCATCGACGACGAATGCGGCCGCCGAGTCCGCCGGCCTGTCCATCCCGTGGTCGCCGCCGGAATCGTTCGCCGACGTGCCGCGCAGCGACCCGCGCTCCGACGTGTGGGCGCTCGGAGCGACCGTCTACACGCTCCTCGCCGGCAGGTCGCCGTTCGAGCTGCCGGGTCAGCGCAACACGGCGGCCGAGCTCATCCACCGCATCGAGACGCTCGCGCTGCCGCCTCTCGGCCGCGCCGACGTGCCGGTGTCGCTGCAGCGGGCGCTCGAGCGGGCGATGGCGAAGTCACCCGCCGATCGCTACGAGAGCGCGCTCGCGTTCGCGCGTGCGCTGCAGACCGTGCAGATCGAGCTGTCGCACTCCGTGACGCCGATCGACATCCTCGACGACCAGCTTCCGGACGACATCGAGGAGGACGAGGACGACGGGCTCACGCGCGTGCGCGGCGTCGTCAGCATCAACCCCGAGACGACGCCAGCAGCCGGCATGACGCGCCCGTCGGCGGTCACCGCCCCCGCGTCTTCGCGCTTCGAACCGGCGCCCGTCGACGCCGAGACGGTCGCGCGGTCGACGACCCCGCCGTCGGCGTACGACCAGACGCAGCTCCGCGGGCAGAGCGACCTGCCGGTGTCGCTCGACGAGACGGTGCTCCGCGCCCCCGCGACCACCGGATTCGCGACCACCGGCGCCACGACGGTGTCACGGGGCACGATCCCCGACCACGGCGCTGCGGCGACCGTCCCGGGGATGTTCACCCCCGGCGCCGATGACGTCGTCACATCCGATGCCGACCAGGTCGCGCCGCGCCGGCGCACGGGACTGTGGATCGGGCTCGGTGCCGGTGCCCTGGTGATCATCGCGGTGATCATCGGAGTGTCGCTTCCCGGCCTGCTGTCGGGCACGTCCCAGGATCCGCCGACGCCCTCCGCCTCGTCGAAGCCGCAGGACCCGATCTCGATGGTCGTGCCGCCCGTGGAAGACGTGGCAGGCGCCGCCGTCGAGGGCGGTGTGCGCTTCACCTGGACGAACCCCGACCCGCAGGACGGCGACAGCTACATCGTCGAACCGGTCTCGGCGAGCGATCCCACCACCGAGGCCCTGCCCGTGGACACCGCCGAGATCGTCGTGCCCGTCCTGGAGTCCGAACCGACCTGTATCGATGTGACCCTGGTGCGCGACAACGGCCAGTACCAGCAGACACCGAGCCGGGGGTGCGCGCCGTGACCGCTGCTGTTGCCGACACGCTGAGGGTCGAGTTCGCCGGAGAGGAGTTCTCGGTCCCGCCCGACGAGGTGTTCACGGTCGGACGCGAAGGCGACCTCGCGATCGACGACAACCTGTTCCTGCACCGCAACTTCCTCACGATCCAGAACGTCGAGGGCCTCTGGCTGCTGTCCAATGTGGGCTCGCGCCTGTCGGCGACCGTCACCGACACCGGCGGTCGCGTGCAGGCCTGGCTCGCACCGGGTGCACGCCTGCCGCTGGTGTTCGCGGCGACATCCGTCATCTTCAGCGCGGGGCCGACGACCTACGAGCTCACCATCCACGCCGCCGAGCCGACGTTCCGCGACACGCAGCCGCCGCCCGACGACGACGGGCTCAGCACGATCGGCGACGTGCCGCTCACCCACAGCCAGCGTGTCATGATCCTCGCGCTCGCCGAGCCGGTGCTGCGCCGGGAGGGGACCGGCATGAGCGAGCTGCCGACGTCGGCGCAGGCCGCCGAGCGGCTGGGGTGGACGCTCACCCGCTTCAACCGCAAGCTCGACAACGTGTGCGACAAGCTCGACCGCATCGGCGTCCCGGGCATGCGCGGCGGCGTCCGCTCGTACGCCACCAACCGCCGGGTGCGGCTCGTGGAGCACGCGCTCGCGGCGCGCCTGGTCACGCGCGACGACCTGCCGCTCCTCGACGAGGAGCGCGCGAACTCACTGAACGGCGAACGCGACTCCCGCGCCGACGACGACGCCTGAGCGCCGGTCGAGCGCCCGGCGGTACCGACCGCCGCCCGGCGAGGTCAGCGTCCGGCGTCGTAGAGGTGGCGTCCGCCGTGGCTGACGACCTTCACGACGACCCCGCGCCGGTGCAGTTCGGCGACGGTGCGGGCCTCTTCGTCGATGTCGCGGCCGAGGGCGTGCACGTTCGCGACGACGAGCACATCGCCGCGTCGCAGCGTGCCGTAGAGGCGCACGAGCCGCTCCTCCCACGACTCGAGCGTCTCGGGAGCCGGATGCCGGAACCCTTCGATCGGCACCCCGAAGCGCGTCAGGTCATTGCGCTGCTCGACGACCGAGGGCATATCGTCGCGGGCGATCACGAGTCCGACCAGCCGTGAGCCCGCGGGCCGGGCCTGCCACCAGTCGCGGTTCTGCTGCAGCTCGGTGAAGCACTTCGGGCACTCCGCAGCCGGGTGCGGCAGGTGCAGGGGCGCGGTGTCGGCCCCGGCCGACCCGCTGACGGGAGCCGCGTGCGTATGCGCGGCATCCGGCGTCTTCGTCGTCTCGCTCATGTGAGGCCCCCTCGCTCGGTGCCTATTGTCTCACCAGGCGACGGTCGCGCCGCGCCCACCGGGTCGATCCCATCCCGCTCAGCCCTCGTCGTCGAGTCGCAGCTCGAGGCTCAGCTGGTCGGCATCGAGCTCGGCGAGCGCGTGGCGCAGGGCCGGCGTGCTGTAGCCGCCCCCGGAGGAGAGCTGGTTGAGCCGCGTGCGCATCGCCTCGATCATCGCCAGTCGCAGTTCGAGCAGGTCGCGCGTGGGAAGAGTGTCGGTCTCGTCGGGCGGGTCGACCATGCGGCTGCCGACGACCTGGACGAGGTCGTCGGAGAACTCCGTGCCGTCACGGCGGCGCAGGGCCGGGCTCGACAGCGCGGCCACGGCCGCGTCGCGCAGCTCGTCGTCGAGGGCGGACTGCTCCGCCTTGTCGAGGCTGTCGTCGCCCGATCGTTCGAGCCGCAGCACGCTGACGAGCCAGGGCAGCGTGAAGCCCTGCAGCATGAGGCTGCCCACCGCGACGGCGAAGGCGATGAAGACCAGCAGCGCCCGATCGGCGGTCTCGTCGCGGGGCAGGGTCTGCGCGGCGGCCAGTGTCACGACACCCCGCATGCCCGCCCAGACGATGATCGCGCCGTGCTTCCAGCCCAGCGGCGACGCCTGGTAGTAGTCGAGGTCGCCGAGCGCTCGCGACACCCGCTCGCGCATCGACGAGAGACGGCGCTGGGCTCGGGGGCTGTCGAGATCGACCTCGTCGCGTCCGTTGCGACGGCGGCGACGGGATGCCGGTGGCCGAGGCGCGTCGTGTCGCGCGGTGGCGGCATCCGCTCGCCCGCCCGCCTCTGCGCCGGAACCCACCGCCCCGCCCGTCGCGATCTCGTCGATCCGGGCCGACATCGCCTCCAGCCGGCTTCGCTGGCGACCCCGGGCGCGCCGGCTCTGCAGCCACACGAGGAGCGACACGTACCCGGCGCGCACCGCGATGATGATCCCGAGCGCACCGGCCGCGATGCCGAGACCGGTGCCGAGGCCGTTGTGGTCCTGCATGTTCTGCGTGACGATGTCGCTCAGCTCGAGTCCCATCACCAGGAAGACGGCGCCCTCGAGCACGAGCTCGATGGTCTGCCAGTTGTGCTCGTCCGAGCGGCGCTGCTCGGGGCTGAACCACCGCGCGGCACCCTGCCCGGTGACGATGCCGGCGACGACGGCGGCCACGAGGCCGGATCCGCCGAGCTCCTCGGTGGGGATGTAGGCGATGAAGGGCACGACGAACCCGACCGCGGTGTTGGCGGCGGAGTTCTTGATGAGGGCCCGCAGCCGCAGGTTGAGGAAGCCGATGACGGCGCCGACCACGACGGCGACGAGCACACCCCATGCGAAGGCCGGCAGGAACCCCACGCCGACGGTGGTGTCGCCGGCGACCGTGGTGGCGACCGCGACCGAGGCGATCATGGTGCGCAGCAGGACGAGCGCCGTGGCGTCGTTGAGCAGGCTCTCGCCCTCGAGCATCGTCACGACGCGCCGCGAGACGCCCAGCCGCTTCACGATCGACGTGGCTACGGCATCCGTAGGGCTCAGGATGGCGCCGAGGGCCACCGCGATGGCGGGATGGATGCCGGGGATCACGGCGATGAAGAAGACGCCCAGCACGATGGAGCTCAGGATGACGAGGAGGAACGACAGCCCAGCGATCGGCCCGAAGTCGCGGCGGAACTCGATCGCCGGCAGGGCGACCGCGGCAGAGTAGAGCAGCGGCGGCAGCACGCCGACCAGGATCCAGTCCGGATTGATCTCGGGGATCTCGACGAACGGCAGCAGGCTGACCGCGCCACCGATGAGCAGCAGGATCAGGGGTCCGGCGATGCCGAGCTTCGGGGCGACCGCCGTCGCGAGCGCGATGACGATGATCGCGACGATGACGACGATCAGCACTTCCACGACTCAGAGCCTATTGCCGCGCCTCTGGCCGGTCGTTGAGCGAGCTTGCGAGTCGAAACGCGGAGACGAAGCGCGCCCAGGGTCAGAGCACCCCGAGGTCGCGCACGGCGTCGCGCTCGGCGACCAGCTCGGCCACGGAGGCGTCGATGCGGCCGCGAGCGCGATCGTCGAGGTCGAGCCCCTCGACGATGCGGTAGCCGGATCGGCCGCCGCGCGAGGTCACGGGGAACGAGCACACGAGGCCCTCGGGCACGCCGTACTCGCCGCGCGAGAGCACCGCGGCCGACGTCAGCCCCCGCCCCGACCCCAGCTGCTCATCGCGGACGTGGTCGATCGCCGCGTTCGCCGCCGAAGCCACCGAGGACGAGCCACGCACCGCGATGATCTCGGCGCCGCGCTTGGCGACCCGCGGGATGAAGACGTCGTCGAGCCACGCCGTCGCCTGCTCGTGTCCGCCCAGGCGCTCGGCCAGCGCATCGGGCACCGGCATCCCGTCTCCGAGGATCGCGTGCGAGACGTCCGGGAACTGCGTCGCGGAGTGGTTGCCCCACACGACGACGTCGGCGATCTCGTCCGCCGTCACCTGGAGCGCCTCGGCGAGCTGGCCGACGGCGCGGTTGTGGTCGAGGCGTGTGAGGGCGCTGAACCGGTCGGCCGGCACGTCGGGAGCAGCGGATGCCGCGGCGATGAGCGCGTTGGTGTTCGCGGGGTTGCCCACCACGACCACGCGCACGTCCTCGTCGGCCACGGCGCCGATCGCCTGGCCCTGGGGGCCGAAGATGCCGGCGTTCGCCGCCAGGAGGTCGCCGCGCTCCATCCCGGCGGTGCGGGGCCGCGCGCCGACGAGCAGCGCGATGCGGGTGCCGTTGAAGGCGGTCAGCGGATCGTCGGTCACGTCGACGTCGACCAGCAGCGGGAACGCGCAGTCCTGGAGTTCCATCGCCGCGCCCTCGGCGGCCCGCATGCCCTGCGGGATCTCGAGCAGCCGCAGGCGAACCGGACGATCGGCCCCGAGCATGTCGCCCGCCGCGATGCGGAACATCAGCGCGTAGCCGATCTGCCCGCCGCCGCCGGTGATGGTCACGGTCGTGGGTTCGCTCACCATGCCACGAGCCTATGCCCGCGGCATTGTACGCAATCCGCGCGATTCTGTGGCGTTCCTCTGTGCGATCAGGCGATCGGGGTACCGTGACAGGCATGACGTTCAATGAGAACGCCAACGTCGGGGGGAACACGGCGCGGCGTCGAGGCGCGGGCGCGGCGGTGGCGGGCGGTGGCATCGCCGGCATCGGCGCGATCGCCGTTCTGCTGTTCCAGCTGTTCACCGGACAGGATCTGTCGAGCATCCTTCCCGGGACCCCGCAGACCGGCACCGCCGGCGAGTCCGAGATCGAGCAGTGCGAGACCGGTGCCGACGCGAACCGCAACGACGCGTGCCGCCTCGCCGCCGGCAGCGTGGTGCTCGACGAGTACTGGACGACGCAGATGCAGGGGTACCGCCCTCCCCAGCTCGTGATCGTCGACGTGCAGACCCCGACGGCGTGCGGCACGGCATCCAACCAGACCGGCCCGTTCTACTGCCCGTCCGAGGAGACCGTCTACATCGACCCGACGTTCTTCGGCCTCCTGCGCCAGCAGTTCGACGCGTCGGCCGGGGAGCTGGCCCAGCTCTACGTGCTCGCCCACGAGTACGGGCATCACGTGCAGCACCTGGCCGGGATCATGGAGGAGTACCCGGACAACGGCACGGGCCCCGACAGCAACGGCGTGCGCAGAGAGCTGCAGGCGGACTGCTTCGCCGGCGCCTGGGTCGGCGGCATGACCGAGCAGGTCGACGACAACGGGGTGCCGTATCTGCAGGAGCCGACCCCGCAGCAGATCACCGATGCGCTCAACGCGGCCGGCACCGTCGGCGACGACCACATCCAGCAGGAATCCGGGGGCGTCGTGAACCCCGAGTCCTGGACGCACGGCTCCAGCGAGCAGCGTCAGCGCTGGTTCGAGGCCGGGTACCAGGGCGGCGTGTCCGCCTGCGACACCTTCAGCGTGCCGGGGGGCAGCCTGTGAACGAACAGCTCGACGACATCCTCTATCCGCCCCTCGAGCCCTACGACACCGGCATGCTCATCGCCGGCGAGGGCAATCGCATCGCCTACGAGCAGAGCGGCAACCCCGACGGCAAGCCGGTGGTGTTCCTCCACGGCGGTCCAGGCGCCGGCACGTCGCCCTGGCACCGCCGATTCTTCGACCCCGACCGGTACCGCATCATCCTGCTGGACCAGCGCGGCTGCGGGCGCTCCACCCCGCACGCGAGCGACCCGGACGCCGACCTCCGCCACAACACCACGTGGCACCTCGTCGCCGACATCGAGCTGCTGCGCAAGAACCTGGGGATCGAGCGGTGGCAGGTGTTCGGCGGATCGTGGGGGAGCGCCCTGGCGCTCGCCTACGCCGAGGCGCACCCGCAGGCGGTGACCGAGATCGTGCTGCGCGGCGTCTTCACGCTGCGCCGCCACGAGCTGGAGTGGTTCTACGAGGGCGGTGCGGCATCCGTCGTCCCCGACCTCTGGGAGGACTTCATCGCTCCCATACCGATCCTCGAGCGCTCGCAGCTCATGCAGGCGTATCACCGGCGCCTCGCCGACCCCGACCCCGCCGTGCACGTGCCGGCGGCCGTCGCCTGGTCGCGATGGGAGGCAGCGAACCTCACGCTGCTGCCCGACCCGGAACTGGTCGAGGCGATGTCCGAGCCGCGCGCCGCCGTGGCGTTCGCCCGCATCGAGAACCACTACTTCCTGCACGGCGGCTGGTTCGCGCCGGATCAGCTGATCGCCGGCGTCGACCGCATCCGGCACATCCCGGCCGCCATCGTGCAGGGCCGCTACGACGTGTGCACGCCCGCGATGACCGCGTGGGATCTGCACCGTGCGTGGCCCGAGGCCGACTTCACGATGATTCCGGATGCCGCGCACGCGGCGTCCGAGCCGGGCATCGCCGCCGCGCTCCGCGCCGCAACCGACCGCTTCGCCGCGGTGAGCGCAGGGAGCGACGCCGCTGCCGATGACGAGTCCGGCCCGGGCGAGGGTGTCGAGGACGCCGTCGTGGACGAGGACGCCAGCCGGGGCGAGGGTGTCGAGGACGCCGTCGTAGACGAGGACGCCGGCCCGAGCGAGAGCACGGAGGACGACGTCGCGCCGGGAGGGGAGCCGGACGAGGCATCCGCGTCGGACGCGGAGGCGCGTGAGGACGAGGCTCCGGCTGCGCCGGAGCGCGAGCCCGACGGCGGGGAAGCTTCGCCGCCGGAGCCCCCGTCGGGGGCGTCGGAGCCCGAGGCGGACGGGGCGGGAGAGTCCGCGCCC
>NZ_JBJDRL010000101.1:0-8849 GCF_044987475.1 Microbacterium sp. ZW CA_36 | reverse complement strand
GTCCGCATGCTGCGCGCCGTGACCGAGGGGGATCCGGCGCCCTCGGCGATCGCCCGTGCCGTGCGCGACGGCGGGCGCGGCATCCCCGGGTTCGGCCAGGCGCTGTATGCCGGCGGAGACATGCGGGCTGCCGTTCTGCTGGAGCTGCTGCGGGAGGCGCCCGGCAGCGCCGACGTCATGGCGGCGGTCGACGCGGTCGCCGGTGAAGTGGCGCGTCGCGCCGACGCACGACCGAACCTCGACCTGGCGCTGGCCGCGCTCGTGCTCTGGGCGCAGATGCCCGAGGATGCCGGCGCCGTCGTCTTCGCGGTCGGCCGCATCGCCGGCTGGATCACCCACGCGATCGACGAGTACGACGAGCGCCCGATGCGCCTGCGGCCCCGGGGCCGCTACGTGGGTCCTGCCCCGGAGTGAATCCGGCGCATCCACGCGACGACCCGAGGGACGAGGTCGGCGGCGATCTCGGCCGGCGGGCGCTTCTGGCCCTTGACCTCGAAGGAGTGGCCGCCGCCCTCGATCCACGCGATCTCGGCCCGGCGGCACGTGGCGACCGCCGCGTCCAGCTGGTCATGGGGATCGATGAAGGGATCGTTGGTGCCCTCGACGAACAGCTGCGGCTGCGGCACATCCGGCAGGTGCGCCGTGCGGGCTTTGTCGGGGCTCCCCGGCGGATGGAGCGGGTAACCGAGGTAGACCAGCCCCGACGGATCGATCACGCCTTCCGCAGCGGCCATCGACGCCATGCGCCCGCCGTACGACTTGCCCATCGCGAAGACCGGTGCCCCATCCGCGCTCTTCACCAGAGCGTCGTGCACTGCCGCCCACGTTGCGACGGCGTGAGCCGCGGGACCCGGCATCCGTCGTCCCGCTTCGACGTAGGGGAAGTTGAAGCGCAGCGTGGCGACGCCTTCGCGCGCGAGCGCGTCGGCGAACCCGGTCAGGAACGGATGCCGGTAGCCGGCGCCGGCACCGTGCGCGAGGCCGGCGAACGCCCAGGGCGCCGCCGGCGCCACGAGGTCGATCGAGACGTCGGCGCTTGCGTTCGGGAGCGCGACGGCGATCCGCGAGGAATCCCCGCCTGCGCTCATGCGCGTTCGCTGTCGCCGGCGCGCGATTCCTTCGATGCGTCGACGGAATCCCGCTCGGAGCCGTCTGCCGGTTCTGCGGGGGCGCCGTCCGCATCCGCGGCATCCGCCGGCGCGCCGGAGGAGTCCGCATCCGCGGCATCCGCCGGCGCACCGGAGGCCTCCGCCGGTTCACCGGCGAGGGCGTCTGCGGCGGGCTGCTCGGGCACCGACGGCTGCGGCTCCTGCCGCGCGGCATCCGTGTTCGGCACGACCCGCTCGCCGTACCGCGGCGGCTCCGCGGCCACCGCCGCGGGAGCGGGCGCAGCAGGCACGGCGGGCGACGTCGGAGCGGCTGACGCCGCAGGCGCGGCCGGCGTCACTCCGGTCTGGGGGCCGAGCACCTGACGTGCGCGATGCACGCTGTTGTCGGTCACGGTGACCTCGTAGTGGTCGGCGACGACCTGCATCACCGACGCGTAGTCGCGGCGGCGGCGCACGAACGAGTACGTGACGATGCTCAGCAGCATGCCGATCGCGATGCCCACGAACAGCACCCCGACGAAGGCCTGGATGGGCACGGACGGGGATCCGATCACCAGGATCGCGGAGAACAGCAGTCCGAGGAGGAGCCCATTCACGGCACCGGAACGCGCCGCCGACGCGTAGCCGAGGCGACCCGTGATCCGCTCGATCGAACGGAGCCCCTGACCCACGATCGCGATGTCGCGCGCCGGGATGTCGGCCGCGATCAGCGACGACACCGCCTTCTGCGCAGCCTCGTACGTCGGGAAGCTCGCCACGGTCTGGCCGACCGCGTCGGAACCCTGCGGAGAGCGCCCTCCCATCATGGTCATCTCCCCATCCTCCCATGGCACGCGGACTACGCTGGGACGTGTGAGCACGCAGAGGGTTTTCGTCGCGCGCCTTTCCGGGTGCTCGGTCTTCGACCCCGCCGGCGACCGTCTCGGCAAGGTCCGCGACGTCGTCGTCATCTATCGAAAAGATGATCCGCCCCGCGTGATCGGGCTCGTCGTGGAGATCCCCGGGCGTCGCCATGTCTTCGTCTCGATCGGACGCGTCACCTCCATCGCCACCGGCCAGGTCATCACCACCGGCCTCATCAACGTGCGCCGCTTCCAGCAGCGCGGCGGCGAGGTGCGCGTGATGGCCGAGATGCTCGGCCGCAAGGTGTTCTTCGCCGACGGCTCCGGCACGGCCGTGATCGAAGACGTCGCCATCGAGCGCAACCGCCTGGGCGAGTGGGATGTCGGACAGCTCTTCCTGCGCAAGCCGAAGACGAGCGCCTCGCCCTTCGCCAAGGGGCCGACGACTTTCGCCAACTGGGACGCGGTGCGCGAGAGCCAGGTGCCTGGCGAGGCCCAGTCGGCCGAACAGCTGGTCGCGACCTACTCCGAGCTGCGCCCCGCCGACCTGGCGAACACGCTGCTCGACCTCCCCGAGGATCGGCTTCTCGAGGTCGTCGAAGAGCTCCCCGACGATCGGCTCGCCGACGCGCTGGAAGAGATGCCCGAGGACGAGCAGGTGCACATCCTCGAGGCGCTCGACGACGAGCGCGCCGCCGACATCCTCGATGCCATGGAACCCGATGATGCCGCCGACGTGCTGGGCCAGCTGCCCGAGGACCAGCGCGAGGAGCTGCTGGATCTCATGCAGCCCGAGGAGGCGGAGGACGTCCGCGCGCTGCTGAAGTACGCCTCCGACACCGCGGGCGGTCTCATGACGAGCGAGCCGATCGTGCTGTCCGCCGACGCGACCATCGCCGAGGCACTCGCCCTCATCCGGCGCCACGAGCTGCACCCTGCACTGGCGGCCGCGGTCTTCGTCACGCTGCCGCCCTACGAGACGCCGACGGGCAGGCTCTTGGGCACCGTGCACTTCCAGCGGATGCTGCGCTACCCGCCGCACGAGCGCCTCGGTGCGATCATCGACGACACGCTCGACCCCGTGCCCGCCACCGCATCGGCTACCGAGGTGGCCCGGCTCCTCGCGTCGTACAACCTCGTCTCGCTTCCCGTCGTGGATCCCGCTCACCGGCTGGTCGGCGCGGTCAGCGTCGACGACGTGCTCGACTACCTGCTGCCCGAGGACTGGCGATCTCACGATGCGGAGGATGACGAACGACGCCCGGCGTCCGAGTCCGTGCCGACGACCACAGCGAGCACGCTGACCTTCGGCACGCGCAAGAGCACCGGCAGGAGGCGCTGATGGCCCGCAGCAACCGCCAGCCGTCACTCGACGCGCCCCGCGGCCGCTCGGGCATGCTGCAGCGCAGCCCGCAGCCGTCGAGCGACAGGTTCGGGCGCTTCTCCGAGGCGTTCGCCCGCGCGATGGGCACGTCGGGCTTCCTCATCGGCATGACCGTCTTCGTGGCCCTGTGGCTGGCGTGGAACATCTTCATGCCCCCGCAGCTGCAGTTCGACCCGGCCGCGACGAACTTCACGCTGCTGACGCTGATCCTGTCCCTGCAGGCGTCGTATGCGGCGCCCCTGATCCTGTTGGCGCAGAATCGGCAGGACGACCGCGACCGGGTTCAGATCGAGCAGGACCGTCAGCGCGCCGAGCGCAACCTCGCCGACACGGAGTACCTCGCACGCGAGGTGGTTGCGCTGCGCATGGCTGTCAACGACTTCGCCGACCAGGTCGTGACACGCGAGGTGCTCCGCACCGAGCTACGCGCCCTGCTCGAGAAGCTCGACAACAGCCCCGAGGTCGACGAGGGCGCCACGAGATGAGCGTCTCCACGGACGCGGACGCCGTCCGCACCGCCGTCGGCGCTGTCTCGGATCCGGAGCTGCGCCGTCCGATCGGCGAGCTCGACATGGTCCGCGATATCTCCGTGGAGGACGGCGTCGCGCACGTCGCGATCGCCCTGACCATCGTCGGGTGCCCAGCTGCCGAGCGCATCGCCTCGGATGTGCGCGCGGCCGCGGCATCCGTTCCGGGCATCACGGATGTCGCCCTCGACGTGGGCGTGATGACCCCGGCCGAGCGGCACGCGCTCACCGAGCGTCTCCGCGGCGGCCGTGCCCGGGAGATGCCGTTCGGCCCCGGTACGCTCACGCGTGTCATCGCGGTCACCAGCGGCAAGGGCGGTGTCGGCAAGTCCACTGTGACCGCGAACCTCGCCGTCGCGCTCGCTGAGCGTGGCCTGGCCGTCGGGCTGGTCGACGCCGACGTGCACGGCTTCTCGATCCCCGGTCAGCTGGGTCTCGTGGCGGCCGACGGCAGCGTGCCGCAGCCCACGCGCGTCGACGACCTCATGCTGCCGCCCGTCGCGCACGGCGTGAAGGTGATCTCGATCGGGATGTTCCTGCGCGGGCGGGACGGTGACAGCCCGGTCGGCGCCGTCGCGTGGCGCGGGCCGATGCTGCACCGCACGGTGGTGCAGTTCCTCACCGATGTGTACTTCGGCGATCTCGATGTGCTCCTGCTCGACATGCCGCCGGGCACCGGCGACGTCGCGATCTCGGTCGGCCAGCTGCTGCCCAACGCCGAGGTGCTCGTCGTGACCACGCCGCAGACCGCCGCCTCGGATGTCGCTGTGCGGAGCGGCCTGGTGGCGCGTCAGACGGGCCAGCGGGTCATCGGCGTGATCGAGAACATGTCAGCCCTGACTCTCCCCGACGGCACGACGCTCGATCTTTTCGGCGCCGGAGGCGGCGCCGCGGTCGCCACGGCGCTGTCTCAGCCCGATGCAGAGGTTGCGCTCCTCGGCTCGGTGCCGCTCAGCCCGACGCTGCGGGCGGACGCGGATGCCGGCATCCCGGCCGTCCTTGCACACCCCGATGATCCCGCGTCCGAGGTCATCGCCCGCATCGCCACAGAACTGGCGCGCACGCCGCGGGGTCTGTCAGGACGCTCGCTCCCGTTCCGTCCGCGGTGACACCCGCACGGCGTCAGGTCGCCTCTGTGTCGTAGGGCGTCGGCCCGCCTGCCGGACCGCGGAAGGGCGACGCCACCGGTGTGGTCGGGGGCGTCGGTGCGGGTGCGGCCTGCGCTGCGGCGGCGACACCGGCAACCGGCGCATCGTCCAGCAGAGCCTCGCGGATGATGCGCCGGGGGTCGTACTGGCGCGGATCGAGAGTGCGCCAGTCGACGTCGTCGAAGTCCTCGCCCATCTCGTCGCGCACACGCGTGCGCGCGGTTGTCACCCACTCCCGCGCCCGCTTCGTCAGTCCCGCGAGGGACTCCGCATACCGCGGCAGACGCTCGGGTCCGAGGATGAGTGCCGCGACGAGTCCGATCAGCAGAAGCTTCTCGATCGTGAGGCCGAAGATCATGCCTTCAGATTACCGCCGTGCCTGAGCGGTCAGCGCCGCGGGGCCGCGTAGGCTGGCGAACGGAGGGATGCCGATGGGAGAGCAGAACGCGAACCAGCGGTTCGTCGATGAGGCGACGAGCGAGCCGGAGCACATCGCGCGAGCTCGGGCGCACGCGCTCGAACTCGGCGCCGCGCCGATCAGCCCCGCAATCGGCGCGCAGTGCGCGGTCATCGCCGCCGCGTCCCAGGCGCTCAACATCGTCGAGATCGGCACGGGCGCGGGGGTCTCCGGTCTCTGGCTGCTGCACGGTTCGCCCCGTGCCACCCTCACCACCATCGACAAGGAGCCGGAGCACCTCGGCGCCGCGCGTCAGGCCTTCGCCGAGGCGCGGATCCCTCCGGCCCGCGCACGATTCATCACCGGCCGCGCCGCAGAGGTGCTGCCCCGCATGAACGAGGCGTCCTACGACATCGTGCTCGTGGACGCCGATCCCGATGGCGTGATCGAGTACGTGGAGCACGGCCTTCGCCTGGTGCGCGCCGGTGGCACCGTGCTGGTCCCCCGCGTCCTCGCCGGCGGCGGCGTCGCCGACCCGGTCCGCCGGGACCCGGTGACCACCGCCTACCGCTCGCTCATCCAGGAGACACAGGCATCGCCCGCCGTGATCGGAGCGCTGTCGATCACGGGCGAGGGGCTGCTGCAGCTCACCACCATCGCCCTCACCTGACATCTCGGCAGGAACGCGAATGGCCGGTCCCGTCGGGACCGGCCATTCGCGCAACGTGCCACTACGCGGCGTTGACGACGCCACCCAGTACGTCGTAGAGCTCCTTGGCCTCAGCGTCGTTCACCGAGACGACCAGGCGACCGCCTCCTTCGAGCGGCACGCGCACGATGATGAGTCGACCCTCCTTCACGGCCTCCATCGGCCCGTCTCCGGTTCTCGGCTTCATGGCTGCCATTGCGGCTCCTTTTCATCGATGGTCTGCAGGTCAAGTTTATCGTGAGGGCACGGGCCCCGGGCACGCCTGGGGAAAGCGGCATCCGTCATGTCGCGTCATGGCACCTGCCAGGTGCTGTTGCCGAGTGCGTACATGTTGTAGATCCACCACCACTGCCCGATCAGGCACACCAGGAGCACCCCGACGCGCCAGACGCGCGACCGCGGCACGGCGAAGGCGCCCCACAACGGGGAGAGCGGCACGAGCAGCCGGAAGATGCTCGACTGCGGGAAGAACACCAGCAGCAGGTACACGAGATAGCTCGCGCTCCACAGCCGGATCTCGACGCCCAGCCGGCGCACCTGCGGCAGGAAGGCGAGGGCAGCGCCCATCAGCAGCACGCCGGCGCCGGCGAGGGCGTAGCCGAGGACGAGAGGCAGGCGCCAGATCGTCTCGAACCAGAACGACACCCCGGCGAAGAAGGGCTCGAAGGGTACGAAGGACGGGTCTCCCGGCACCCAGTTGCGACGCCAGGCGAGCTCGGTCGCGAGGTAGGCGTCAGGTTCACCGGTCACCCAGCCGGCGATGAACTGCCACGCGAAGCCTGCGACGGCGGCGAGCAGGCCCAGCGCGATGATGTGGGTGATCTCGGCGCCGCGCAGGGGTTCCCTCGTCCTGTGGAACCACCTCCAGATGCCGAAGAGCGCCAGGAACAGCGAGAACGCCAGCACGCCGGGGCGCGTGAACGCCATCAGCGGAATGAGCAGATACAGCCAGCCGTAACGACGCCGCACCACGCACCAGAGCGCGCAGAACAGCCAGAAGAGGTTGAGCGACTCGGCATAGCCGATCTGGAACAGCGCCGCGATCGGCCCGCTGGCGAAGAACGCCACCGCCCACAGCGTCGCCACCTCATCGAGGCGGATCCGCAGCAGACTGTAGAGGGCGAGGGATGCGCCGTACCCCGCGATGAGCGACACGATCACGGCGCCCGTCCCCCACTGCCCGCCGAACGGCAAGGCGACCGCCTGCGCGAGGTAGGGGTACAGCGGGAGGAACGCCCATGCGTTCTCGGCCACCTGCCCGGAATCGGTCAGCGGGAGCGAGCTCGGGTAGCCCGAGATCGCCACCAGCCAGTACCACGTGCCATCCCACGCGACGACAGTGTCTCCGAGACCCGCATCCGCACCCATCCGGCTCTGGAAACCTGACAGCTCGGCCGCGAGGAACAGGAAGAGCGTGGTGATCAGGCGCGCGCCCAGGTAGATCGCCGCCACCCGCAGGGCGATGCGGCCCCTCGAGCGCCGGGGGGCGGGATCGGCGGTCAGCTGGTCGCCAGCCACGCCCGCAGGCCCTGCTCGACCGCCTCGATCTGAGCCACCGGCACCCGCTCCTCATCGTGGTGGGCGAGGTGCGGGTCTCCTGGGCCATAGTTCACGGCCGGCACGCCCAGCGCGCTGAAGCGGGCCACATCGGTCCATCCGTACTTCGGACGCGGTTCGGCGCCGACCGCGGCGAGGAACTCCTGCGCCAGCGGAGCGTCGAGGCCGGGTCGCGCGCCGGCCGCCACATCGACGACGTCGACCTCGAAGCCGGAGAACACCTCGCGCACGTGCGCCTCGGCCTCAGCCGCATCGCGGCTCGGAGCGAAGCGGTAGTTGACCTCCACCTCGCAGAGGTCGGGGATCACGTTGCCTGCGACGCCGCCGCTGATGCGGACGGCATTGAGGCCCTCACGGTACACGAGACCCTCGACCGCGACATCGCGCGGCGCGTACTCGGCGAGCCGGTCGAGGACGGGCGCCGCCTTGTGGATCGCGTTCTCGCCGATCCATGCCCGCGCGCTGTGGGCGCGAACGCCGTGCGTGCGCACGATCGCACGGAGGTTGCCGTTGCACCCGCCCTCCACCTCGCCGTTCGACGGTTCGCCGAGGATCGCGAAGTCGCCGGCGAAGAGGTCGGGGCGCGTGCGCGCCAATCGGGTGAGCCCGTTGAGGTCGGCGTCGACCTCTTCGTGGTCATACCACATCCAGGTGATGTCGACGCGGGGAGCGATCAGCTCGGCGGCGAGCTTGAGCTGGACAGCGACGCCCGCCTTCATGTCGACGGTGCCACGGCCCCAGATGAAGGGCTGCCCCTCGATCTCGACGTCCTTCGTCGGGACGTTGCGGTTGATCGGGACGGTGTCGATGTGCCCGGCGATCACGACGCGCTGCGCGCGACCGAGGTTCGTGCGGGCGACGATCGTGTCGCCGTCGCGGTACACCTCGAGGTGATCGAGTGCCGAGATCTCCGCGAAGATCGCATCGGCGAGGAGTTTCTCCTCGCCCGATTCGCTCGGAGTGTCGCAGATGATGCGAGTGAGTTCAGCAGAGGAAAGCGACAGATCGAGCGCGGGCATCCCCCGAGTCTACCGAGGCGCATGATGCCCTTAACGCGCAATGGCCACCCCATCAGGGGTGGCCATTGCGTGAATGGGTGTCCGGCGGTGTCCTACTCTCCCACAGGGTCCCCCCTGCAGTACCATCGGCGCTGAGAGGCTTAGCTTCCGGGTTCGG
>NZ_JBJDRL010000100.1:0-9023 GCF_044987475.1 Microbacterium sp. ZW CA_36 | reverse complement strand
GGCGCGTCGCGCCACGCCGACCACGTCCCAGCCGGTCGCGCGCAGTGCCCGCACCGCCGACTCACCGATCCCCGAGCTCGCGCCGGTCACCACTGCACGTCTGTTCGCCATGCCTCCACGCTACCCACCCGCGTGCCCGCCCCCACACTCGTTCACTTGCGCTGTCTGTACGTGACACGCCGTGAGCTTCGTACATCCAGCGCAAGTGGACGGGGAACCCGGGGAACCGCGGCGCGGGAAGCGAGGAGGTTACGTCACATTTCCCGTGGGTTGTTGACAACGCGGGGCGGTCCGTACTGTCGAACCCGGCTGGGGGCGCCTGCTCCCGGCATCCGATCCCGCAGGAGCAAGCCATGTCCGCACCCGAGAACTGGCGTTTCGAGACCAAGCAGATCCACTCGGGGGCCCAGCCCGATCCGGTGACGAAGGCTCGCGCGACGCCGATCTACCAGACCACGTCGTACGTCTTCGACAACGCCGACCACGCGGCGAACCTCTTCGCGCTCGCGGAGTTCGGCAACATCTACACGCGCATCCAGAACCCGACGCAGGCTGTCGTCGAGGAGCGCCTCGCCGCACTCGAAGGCGGCACCGGTGCGCTGCTCCTTGCGAGCGGCCAGGCCGCCGCCACCTCCGCCGTCCTCAACATCGCGGAGTCCGGCGATCACATCGTGTCGTCGAGCTCGATATACGGCGGCACGTACAACCTCTTCAAGTACACGCTGGCGAAGCTCGGCATCGAGACGACGTTCGTCGAGAACCAGGACGACCCCGAGGAGTGGAGCCGCGCCGTCCGGCCGAACACCAAGCTCTTCTTCGCCGAGACCATCGGCAACCCGAAGATCAACGTGCTCGATATCCGCGCCGTCGCCGACGTCGCGCACGTGAACGGCGTGCCGCTCATCGTCGACAACACGATCGCCACCCCGTACCTCATCAAGCCGTTCGAGCACGGCGCCGACATCATCGTCCACTCCGCGACGAAGTTCCTCGGCGGCCACGGCACCACCATCGGCGGCGTGATCGTCGACGGCGGCACGTTCAAGTGGTCGAAGAACGTCGAGAAGTTCCCCGGCCTCACGGTTCCCGACCCGTCGTACCACGGCGCGTCGTACACCGCGGCGGTCGGCGACGGCCTCGCTTACATCATCAAGGCGCGCGTGCAGCTGCTGCGCGACCTCGGTGCCGCGATCTCGCCGAACAGCGCGTGGCTGCTCATCCAGGGCATCGAGACGCTGTCACTGCGCGTCGAGCGCCACGTGCAGAACGCGCAGGAGATCGCCGAGTGGCTCGAGAACCACGCCGACGTCGCGTCGGTCAACTACTCCGGCCTGCCGACCTCGCCGTGGTACGCCGCCGCCAACAACTACGCCCCCAAGGGCGTCGGGGCTGTCCTGTCGTTCGAGCTCAAGGGCGGCGTCGAGGCGGGCCGTGAGTTCGTGAACTCGCTGACGCTCTTCAGCCACCTGGCGAACATCGGCGACGTGCGCTCGCTCGTGATCCACCCCGCGTCGACGACGCACTCGCAGCTCACGCCCGAGCAGCAGCTCACGACCGGTGTCACCCCGGGCCTCGTGCGCCTCTCGGTCGGGCTCGAGAACATCGACGACCTCAAGGCCGACCTCGAGCAGGCGCTCGCGGCGGCCCGGCGCGTGTCGGAGGCCGCTCGCGCCTGATCCCCTCCTCAGGTGCCTCGGCCCGGCGCACTGCGCCGGGCCGAGGCATTCGTCATTCGCCGTCGTCGGAGGCCAGGTCGGCGGACAGCTGCTCGGCGGTGAGATGCGCACCCGGGACCGGACGGGGCAGCGTCGGCGCTGCGGCGTCGGTGTGCCACGGCTGCGCCTGCGGATCGGCGTCCCCGTTCGTGTCCTCGGGGTCGAAGAGCACGTCGGCGTCGTGATCGACGTCGTGCTCTTCCGGCGGAGTGGACGGCGGAGGCTCGTGGGCGGGCATGAAGGGTTCAGCGCTGGACATGCGCGCATCATGCCACGCGCGGGTGCACGGCCGATATACCGCGCCGCGCCGGCACCCGTAACAGACCGCGTGCGACGGCACCGGCACGCGAGAATGGACGAATGGACTGGCAGACCTCCGAAGACACGGTGCCGAGCGCGCCGGTGACGGAGGCCGACGCCCGGCTGCTGCTGGGGCGACCGCCGGCGACGGGCGCGTGGCGTGACGGCGACCCCGTCGGCGACCGCCACTTCGCCGCCTTCGGCTCGTTCCGCACCGAGGGCGGTCGCGAGCTTCCCGCCTACCGCCTCGCCTACGAGACGTGGGGCGAGCTCAACGCCGCGCGCGACAACGCCGTGCTCGTGCTGCACGCCCTCACCGGCGACAGCCACCTGCGCGGACCGGCCGGCGCGGGGCATCCGACCTCCGGCTGGTGGGACGACATCGTCGGCCCCGGCGCCCCCATCGACACCGACCGCTGGTTCGTCATCGCACCGAACATGCTCGGCGGCTGCCAGGGCTCGACGGGTCCGGCATCCATCGGCCCGGACGGCTACGAGTGGGCCTCGCGATTCCCGTACCTCACGATCCGCGACCAGGTCGCGGCGCAGGTGCGCCTCGCCGACGCGCTCGGCATCGACGTCTGGGCGGCCGTCGTCGGCGGGTCCATGGGCGGCATGCACGCGCTCGAGTGGGCGGTGATGCTGCCCGATCGCGTGGCACGCGTCGGCATCCTGTCGTCGCCGCCGGTCAACACCGCCGACCAGATCGCGCTCAACTCGGTGCAGCAGGAGGCCATCCGCATCGACCCGCGCTTCCAGGGCGGCGAGTACTACGACGCGGGCGACGGCGACGGCCCCAACCGCGGACTCGCGCTCGCCCGCCGCATGGCCCTCCTGAACTACCGCTCCCCCACCGAGCTCAATCAGCGGTTCCAGCGCAGCTGGCAGTCCGGCGTGAGCCCGCTCGGCCACGACGGACGCTTCGCCGTCGAGTCGTACCTCGATTTCCACGGCAACAAGTTCACGCGGCGCTTCGACGCGAACTCGTACATCACGCTCGTCGAGGCGATGAACTCCCACGACGTCGGCCGCGACCGCGGCGGGGTCGAGGACGCCCTCGCCCTCGTCACCGCCACAGCGCTCGTGCTCGGCATCGACAGCGACCGGCTGTTCCCGATCGATGGGCAGCACCGCATCGCGCGCGGCATCCGCCGCACCCTCGACGGCGACCGCGCCGTCGTGCTCTCGAGCGACTTCGGCCACGACGGCTTCCTCATCGAGACGCACGCGGTCGGTGCGCACCTGCGGCGACTGCTCGAGTCCTGATTCGCGCCGTCGGCGTATCACCGCTGTAGGTGTCCCCCTCCCACTGGGCAATGTCCCAAGGAGGGAATCATGAGCACTGAGACCAGATCGGGTGCCGAGTCGCCCGAAGACGCATTCGCCGCGCAGCCCTTCCTGCGCGAGCAGCTGGGCCTGAACGGCACCCGCGAGAGGTCGCCCGGTGAGAAGCGGCAGGCGCCGCGGCTCCCCGTCGACATCCGGTCCTCACTGGAGGCGGTACGACCGGAGCACGGACGCTTCCACGGCGCCAAGTTCTCGCTCGGGTACTTTCCGGCGCACGACGTCTTCGCGTCGGACGCCGACAAGTTCGGGTACCTGACGAAGGCCAAGGTGCGCGCGGCCAGCCGGCTGCCGCTCGACGACGCGACGCGAGACCTGCTGAGCCAGCTCGGCAACCTCATGGCCAACAGCGGCCGCGAGACCGCGGCCGACTCGGCGACGCCGGCCGGTTACACCTACGTCGGGCAGTTCGTCGACCACGACATCACCCTCGACGTGTCCTCGGCGCTCGATTCACCGGCGCTCGTCGACGCGACGATCATCAACAACATGCGCTCGCCGATGCTCGATCTCGACAGCGTCTACGGCAGGGGTCCGGCGGTGGACGCGTTCCTCTACGCCGCGCCCGCACCGGGAGAACCGGCATCCGCGTTCCGCATGCTGCTCGGCACCAACCTTCCCAGCGGTCTCGGGGGCGCCGGCGGCGCCGCGGGCGGCGGCGGAATGGTGGCGCACACCGATTTCGACGTGCCGCGCACCTCGGCGCTCACGGCGATCATCGGCGACCCGCGCAACAACGAGAACCTCATCGTGTCGCAGCTGCACCACGCGATGCTGCGCTTGCACAACGCCATCGTCGACCAGCTGATCGCGTCGGGCTTCACGGGCGACATCTTCGTCGAGGCGAAGCGACAGGCGACGCTGCACTATCAGTGGGCGGTCGTGCACGACTTCCTGCCGCGCATCTGCGGTCAGGCAGCGGTCGACGACGCGCTGGCGAACGTGAAGGCGAAGCCGAACAGCAGGTTCCAGATGCCGGTGGAGTTCTCGGTCGCCGCCTACCGGTTCGGGCACAGCATGATCCGCGACGAGTACTGGCTCAACTTCGAGCTGCGCAACAAGCCGATGTCGGACGTCTTCGCCTTCATCCACGAACCGCACCTGCCGGTGCGCTCGAACTGGGTCGTCGACTTCAACGCGTTCTTCGAGACCGGCTTCGCCGTCCCCGTGTTCAACAGCGCACGCAAGATCGACAGCGTGCTGGCGAGCGCGCTCGAGGACCTCGACGGGTCGGGCACCAACGCGCTCATGAGCATCCTCGCGACGCGCAACCTGCTGCGCGGCCTCGTCCTCGGCCTGCCGAGCGGACAGGCGACGGCGGCGGCGCTCGGCGTGCCCGTGCTCACCGCCGCCCAGCTCACCGACGGTCTTCCCGCCGACGAGATCGCGGTCCTCGAGCAGCAGAACGGCCTCCTCCTCGAGAAGACGCCGCTCTGGTACTACGTGCTGCGCGAGGCGATGGTGACGACTGCCGGGGAGCACCTCGGACCGCTCGGGGCGAAGATCGTGGCCGATACGTTCGTCACGCTGCTGCGCCGGGACGCGCTGTCGATGCTGAACGTCTCGTTCATCCCGACGCTCGGGGCAGCCCCCGGCGCGTTCACGTTCGCGGACGTGGTGCGCGTCGCCGATGTGATCGGCGCCTGAGGCCGGCTCAGCCCGTGCGCTCGTAGCGCCACGGGAGAGCGCCGATCTCCAGGCGATGACGGGATCCGGATGCCGCGGCTGCGGCATCCGGATCCCATTCGTCGTCGCCCCGCCAGACCAGCATCGGTCCGTCGCCGCCCCGGCGTGCCACCGTCTCGAAGTGGTGCACACCGCCCAGTCGCGCGGCGCCGATGACGGACGCGGCGTCGGCGTGGCCGGCCAGGCCGTGCAGCGTCACCCAGGTCGGCGGGTACAGCGTGAACTCCCCGCGGCCATGCCGTGCCAGCGCGTCGGCCGGACGCAGCCACTCGGCCGCGACCGCCTCGTCGGCCGAGAGCGCGAGCACGCCCGCGGCAGCCGGTGCGACGAAGAACCACGTGCGGATCCGCAGCGCGAGTCCGGGCGGCGGGTCCCAGCACGACAGGGTCACGAGGGCGTCCGGATCGAGAGCGAGCGCCGTCTCCTCACGCGTCTCGCGCACGCCCGCGGTGCGGGCGACCTCTTCCTCCGGCTCGTCGGCGGCGCGGCGGTCTGCGGCCTCGAGCTTGCCGCCCGGGAACACCCACGCGCCGGCGAACGAGCCGCGGTCAGGCCGCTCGATCATCAGTGCCTGGAGCCCGTCGGCTGTGTCGCGCAGGAGGACGACGGTCGCCGCCACGGGGACCGACGGGTCGGTGGCGTCCTCGGGACGACGACTCCGCGCGCCACCGATCGAGTCGCTCAGCGCCTGCAGCGCACGGTCGGCGGGCGTGGGCTCCGGCATCCGCTCACTCTACCCAGCGCCCGAACCGCGTCCACGGCCCCGGAGTGCGGCTGAGCGGATGCCGGACGCCGCGCTCTCGCCGCGACGAGCACGCTGCGACGCTCACACCGCGACGAGCACGCGGCGGCGCTCGGCCGCAATGCTCGCCACAGCGAGCACGAGACCGGCGCCGGCGAGCGCCACGCCGACCCACGCGGGCGCGAGGAAGCCCCAGCCCGCCGCGATCACGACGCCGCCGAGGAACGCGCCCAGGCTGTTGCCGATGTTGAGGGCGGAGTGGTTGAGCGCCGCGGCGATCGACTGGTTGTCCTGTGCGACGTCCATCAGGCGCGTCTGGATCGTGGGACTGAGCGCCGACGCGACGAAGCCTGTCGCGAACACGAAGAAGCCCAGCGCCCAGATCCACTCCGCCGTGACGGCGAGGAGCGCGAGCACGACGGCGAGCCCGATCAGCCCGCCGATGAGCGTGCGCTTGAGGTCGACGTCGGCGAGGTGCCCGCCGACGAGGTTTCCGACGGTCATGCCGAGGCCCATGACGACGAGCACGATGGGCACGACCCACTCGGGCGAGCCCGCGACCTCCGTCACCAGCGGGGCGATGTAGCTGTAGACCGCGAAGAAGCCGCCGAAGCCGATCGCACCGACACCGAGCGCGAGCCACACCTGCCCGATGCGGAAGACCTTGAGCTCGGCACGCATCGTGCGGCTCGGATCCCCCGGCCGCTCGGGCACGAAGAACGCGATGAGGATCGTTGCGGCGGCGAAGATGGCCGCCACCACCATGAACGCGGCACGCCAGCCCACCTGCTGCCCGAGGTACGTCCCGAGCGGCACACCGACCACGTTCGCAACGGTGAGGCCGGTCAGCACGAACGCGACGCCCTTCGCACGCATGCCCGGGCCGAGCACGTCGGCGGCCACGAGCGCGCCGATGCCGAAGTACGCGCCGTGCGGGAGCCCCGCGAGGAACCGGGATGCCGCGACCCACTCGAACGTCGGGGCGAGGAAGGTGAGCGCGTTGAAGACGGTGAGCGCCAGGGCGAGCCCGATCATGACCCGCTGGCGCGGGTACTTCGCCACCGCGCCGGCGATGGTCGGAGCACCGACGACCACGCCCAGGGCGTAGAGCGAGATGTGCCAGCCGGCCTGCGCGATCGCATCTTCGGAGCGCGTGGCCCACAGCGACGGCAGCAGATCCTCCGCGATGTTCGGCAGGAGGCCCATCACCACGAACTCGGTCATGCCGATGCCGAAGCTGCCGACGGCGAGCGACAGGAGCGCCCACATCGCGGCCTTCTTCGACAGGGAGGAGGTCGTCAGGTCCGAGGAGGGCACCACGTCACGCTAGCGGCGGTCGCGCCCGCTGTCGAATCGATTCGGCACCCGACGTCGCATAAGACTGAGCGGAGGTGCGACCGGCCTCTACTCGAGCCCGCCGTCGACCTCCTGCCGCTCTACCGCGGCTTCCAGTCGCTCGATCTTGCCGTCGAGCTCTCCCGTGTATCCGGGCCGGATGTCGGCCTTGAGCACGAGCGAGATCCGCGAGCCGTAGGGCGCCACTGCGTCGGTGGCCCGCTTCACGACGTCGAAGACCTCGTCCCACTCCCCCTCGATCTCGGTGAACATCGATGTCGTGCGGTGCGGCAGGCCGCTGTCGCGGACGACCCGCACGGCGGCGGCCACGGCCTCGTGCACCGAGCCGTCGGCACGGCCGGTCCCGCTGGGGGCGACGGAGAAGGCGACGAGCATTCGAACCTCCGGTTCTCGAGGGGTGTCGCGGAGCCGCGACGGTGGCGCGACCCCGACCTACTCTGGCACGCGCAGCGGCACCGGCCGGCGCACGCGCACCCGCGCCAGGCGCACCACGACCCAGGCGAACAGGCCAACGAGCAGCACGTTGCGCACGACGAGCAGCGCCACCGCCGCGGGCATGAGCGTCAGGATCGCGTCGTACCAGACGGGGAAGATCAGCTGTGTGAGCGCCAGGATCACGAGCGTCAGAACCGCCGGCCGCCGCCAGCGCCGCACCTGGAGGACGAGCCCGGCGACGACGGGCGCCACGAGCCACGTCATGTACTGGGGCGAGCCGACCTTGTTGAGCACGATGAACCCGAGGACGAGTGCGGCGGCGAGCGGCGGGAACAGCGCGACGAACGACGCTCCCCGCCACGCCTTGAGGGCCCCGACCGCCGCGATCGCCAGCATCCCCGCGATGAGCACGGGCGTCATGACGGCGATCACCGGGTCCACGCCGGGGCCGGTCACCTGGAAGGTGATCAGGTCCCGATCGTAGAAGATCGTCGCGCCCGGCACGCCGGCCGCCGCGAGCATCATGTACACCGTGCTGACCGGAGCCTCGATCTGAAGACCCCGGGAGGTCTGGTCGCCGACGAAGCCGAGCAGGTGGCCGCCACCACCGGCCAGCAGTGCGGCGATCACCACGACGGCCGAGACGATCGCGACACCACCGACGACGGCCGACCGTCGCCGAACCGCGATCACAGCCGAAGCGAGCAGCGCCGCCGGCCAGACCTTGATCCAGGTGGCGACGGCGAGGAGCGCCGACCCGAGCCACGGCCGGCCGACGAGCCACAGCCCGCCGGCGACGGCCAGCGGCACGGTGACCGCGTCGAGCCGGAACATGCCCACACCGCCGAGGGCCAGGATGGCGGCGAGCCAGAACCAGGCGGCGACCAGGCGGCCGCGTGACCTGGCGTTCCCGAGCAGCACCGCGAACGCCGCCGCGTCGAGCGCCGTGACGAGCAGCCCCCACCCGAGCGTGTAGTCCACGAGGCCGCTGAAGGCGCCGACCAGGAGGATCGGCAGGAGCGCCGGCGGCGGGTAGACCCACTCCTCGGTGATGCCCGGGATGGCCCCACCCATCAGGGTGCGTCCCGCCCACCACCGGTACAGCTGGTCGACGTCCCACGATGCGGCGTGATCGGCCGCGAAACCGAGCCAGATCACCACGGCATGCACGAGGACGAAAGCCGCCCACACCACCGCCCGTCGCGCCACCCCACCATCCTAGGGAGCCGCGAGAACGCCGCCGCGCCGCGGTCCAGCGTCCTTGCGGCGCCGCGGTTCAGCATCGGCGGTCGAGCCGCGGCTCAGTGCGCGGCTGCGCAGCGGTTCAGGGTCGCGGCCAGGCCGCGGCTCACTCCGCGGCCGCGCCGCGGCTCACTCCGCGGCCGCGCGGTGGCTCACTCCGCGGCCGCGCCGTGGCTCAGCCCCGCGGCCGCGGAGTGAGCCAC
>NZ_JBJDRL010000099.1:0-9129 GCF_044987475.1 Microbacterium sp. ZW CA_36 | reverse complement strand
CTGCTCGAGCTGGTCGGCTCGAGGGGGGTCTCGCGCGGTCGCGCCGCGCGCGCCTCCGTGCGCCGCACGACGCCGGCCGTGCGGCTGGGGGGAACGCGCCCTCGCACGGCATGAGCGCACCCGCGCCGATGTTCTCGTAGAGTCGCCTTCGTGGCCACCTCGCGACGGACGATCACCCTCCTCGCCGCCACGGGTCTCGTCGCGGTCGCCGGCGTCGTCGTAGCCGCGATGCTCCTGACGGGTCGGGATCCCGAGCCCCCGGGGCCGGGAACGACCGTCGTCGCCTCCGCCTCTTCGAAGGCTGCGGATGCCGCCTCCCGTGCCTCTGCGGGAAGCCCGGAGCACGACGCCGCGCACTATCTGAGCGACCAGCCCACGGCCGTCTGGCTCACTCCCGAGGGCGATCCGGTCGATGTCGTCGGCGACCGCATCGCAGAGCTCGCGTCTGAGGCGCGCGCGCAGTCCGCGCGTGTCGCGGTGGTCGTCTACGGCCTTCCCGAGCGCGACTGCGGCGGACAGTCCGCCGGCGGATTCGACGGCGACGCCTACGACGAGTGGACACAGGCAATCGGGGATGCGCTGCGTGACGCCGCCGACACGTCGCCCATCGTGATCCTCGAGCCCGACAGCCTCGCGCTGGCGCCGGAGTGCGGCAACGTGCCGGAGCGCGTCGCGCAGCTCGGGGCGGCGGTCGACGCGATCAGCTCCGAGACAACCTGGATCTACGTCGACGGCGGCCACTCCGACTGGCTGCCGGCCGCCGAGATGGCCGACCTCATCGCGCAGGTCGACCGGACCGCGGACGACGGCCGCGGCATCCGCGGATTCGCGACGAACGTGTCGAACTTCATGCCGACCTCCGACGAGGTCGCCTACGCGCACGACGTGGCAGCGCTGCTCGATGGGCTGCACGCCGTCATCGACACATCGCGCAACGGCGCCGGCTCGAACGGCGAGTGGTGCAACCCGCCCGGCCGCCTCGTCGGAGAGCCAGGCGGCACGATCGGCGACGACGTCGTCGACACCAACCTGTGGATCAAACCGCCCGGCGAGAGCGACGGCGAGTGCAACGGCGGCCCGGCGGCCGGCCGGTGGTGGGACGAAGCGGCGATCGAGCTCACGCAGGACGTCATCGCCTCGGATTGAGGCCGGACCAGGCATTACCGGCGTTGTGTAGCATCGTGGGTACTGTGCACGCGTCGGGGGCCGCGGCTGGGGTCGGCATCGGCGCAGGTTCGATCAACCGTCCGAGAGAGGACGCCGCTGCATGAGCACCCCTTCTGACGAGCTGAAGACCGCCGTCATCATCGAGGACGACGCCGAGATCCGACACGTCCTCGCCGAGGTGCTCGAGTCGTCGGGCTTCTCGACGGTCTCGGTCGGCAACGGCATCGACGGGGTGCGCGCCGTGCTGACCTACAAACCGGTGCTCACCACCATCGACGTCCACATGCCGGGCATCGACGGCATCGAGGCGGCCAAGCGCATCCGCGCGCAGTCCGACACGTTCATCATCATGCTGACCGGCCTGACCGACGAGGCCGATGTGATCGCCGGCCTCGGTGCCGGCGCCGACGACTACCTCGTCAAGCCGTTCCGCCCGCGCGAGCTGCGGGCGCGCGTCGAGGCCCTGATGCGTCGTGCGCGCGCGAGCGCCGAGGGGACCCCCGCGCCGGCCGCGATGCCGTCGCAGGGCAGCGTGGGTCCGTCGTTCCCGAACGCCCGGCCGGCGACCACGTCCATCCCCGCCACGCCCGTCGTCGAAGAGGCTCCGGCGGCATCCGTGCCCGCACTGGTCGGCGACGGCGAGTGGCTCGTGCACCGCGACCTGCACCTGCACCCCGAGAACCGCATCGTGCTCATCGGCGACGAGGAGCTCGACCTCACGCGCACCGAGTTCGACCTGCTCGCGACGCTGCTCGAGTCCAAGCGGCGCGTCCGCAGCAAGGCCGATCTGACGCTGGTGCTGCGCGGCGAGTCCTACGTCACGAGCTATTTCGTGGGGGATGCCGACAAGCGCGCCGTCGAGGCCCACATGACGAATCTGCGGCGCAAGCTCGGCGAGAGTGCCGCGAGCCCCCGCTACATCGAGACCGTGCGGGGCGTGGGCTACCGCCTGACCTCCGAAACGGTCTGATCCGCGAACGCCGAAGCGGAGGCATCCGCTGCGCCCCAGACGAGCAGATGCCTCCGCAGGCTTCGGAGAGGGCGCCCGCCTCTCCCCCCAGGCGGGCTCCCTCACCTCCTCCCCCGCGCCGTGCTCCCCAGCCGCGGCGCTTTCCCCAGTTCCGACCCGCTTCGGGTACGGGTCAGACCTTGTATCCGTGCTGACGACGGATGAGCTTGAAGAACATCGACAGCGTCTGCAGCACCGTGACGGCGCCGACGATCGGCCAGCCGATCCACAGGACCGTGGACTGCACCATGACCGGCATCATCATCCAGATCGCGACCATCGCGACGATGACGGCGACTGCCAGGATCAGCGGCGTCCAGTGGCCGAATCCACCGCCGCGCTCGGCCTTGGCCTGCATGGCCCAGTTGTCGACCTTCTTGCGCGACAGGAATCGCGTCCAGGAGCGCACGAAGTGGCTGCACCGGATCCACATGTAGATCTCTGCCGGGATCAATGTCAGGCCGAAGAGGACGTCGCGTGCATTCCGGTTGTGCATGGTCATGGCCATGCGCGTGTTCAGCGCGATCGCGATGACCGGCGGAATGAGCCACCACAGCGAGAAGACGAAGGCACCGATCGACAGCGACGCCGCCAGCAGGGTGATGAAGGCGATGCGCACGAACATGTTCATGAGCATGTCGAAGTGCTCGAGCCAGCGGACCCGGAGGTTCGGGTGGAAGGGCTGCCCCTTGGTGTCGCCGCGCTGGCCGGGCCACATCAGCTCGATGGCGCCGTAGGTCCACTTCACCTGCTGGGCATCCAGCGCCCGCAGAGTCGTCATGCCGCCGACGTCGGCGCGGGCGAAGGGACTGATCTTGGTGAGGAAGCCGGCGCTCTTGATCTGCAGCGACAGCAGCGAGTCCTCGACCTCGGAGTCCTTGACCCACGGGGTCGACTGGTGGTTCTCCTTCATGACGTCACGCAGCGCCTGCGTCGAGAAGATCGAGAACTGGCCGCCGAGCACGGCCATGTTGCGCCCTCGGAGGAGGTTGTGCAGGTTGAACGCGGCGAACTGCGACCGCTGGCCGGTGGTCAGGAACTTCGCGAGCCAGCCCTTGATCGGCTTGTCGTCGATCGAGTAGATCGCCGAGATGCCGCCGATCCGGGTGTCGCTGGTCGCCTCGGACTCGAGGTACTCGACGGCCCTCGCGTCGGCGACCGTGTCGCCGTCGACACCGAGGAGGTAGTCGTAGCCCTCGACGAGCGTGTAGCCGTAGTTGAGCGCGCCGACCTTCTTGTCGGGGTTCTTCCCGATGTCGTGGACGAACACCTCGGTGAACTGCTCGCCGAGCTCGGTCACGATCTCGTGGGCGCCGGCGTACTGCGACGCGATCCTGACCGTCGCGTCCGACGTGTTGTTGACGACGACGTGGATCACGTCGGGCACGCGGGTCTGGCCGAGCAGAGCCTCGATCACCTGCGCGATCGACTCCTCCTCGTTGTACGCCGGGATGACGCAGCCGATGGTCGAACGGTGCACCGAGGTGTCGTCGAGCACCGCCTCGAAGTCATCGGCGAAGCCGTGGGCGGAGACGGTGGTGACGTCCTCCAGCGCGGCGGTCGCCTCGCTGTGGTGCGTCCGCGCGGAGCGGGTGAGCGGGACCAGTTGTGTCACGTTCGTCGCTTTCGAGATCAGGGCGCCGGGGTCTCCGGCACGAGTACAGCCTCTCCTGCCGACCGCAACGCCCCTCCGAGAGCCCGCGAGCGCTTCCGCAAGGTTTGCGCAAGGCCTCCGCAAGGAACGTTGTGCCGGCTCTCGCGGCGCGGCCCGAAATGCCGGGTGGCCGGGCCAATAGAATCGCGGCATGGCTACCGGGGCTGCACGACCGACGCTCGTCGTGGGCACGCCCGACGCCCGCACGCGGTCGATCTGGCTCACCCAGCTCGTGCTCGCGGCGAGCGTGCTCATCACGGCGATCATGGTGATGGTGCTGCAGCCCGAGCTGTTCGGTCACTGGAACTTCCTGCTCGGCACCCTCTTGGTCGTCGTCCTGACGCTCGCGACGCTGGCGGCGCCGTGGTCGCGGCTTCCGGCATCCGCCGTCCTGGCAGTCCCGTTCGCCGACGCACTCGCGATCGGCCTGATGTCGACCGGCACCGAACTGCGCCTGGGCTACCTCTGGGCCTTCCCGGTGATGTGGGCGGCCATGCACTTCCACGCGACCGCCCTGGCGGCGATGCTCGCGCTGATCGGCCTCATCCTGCTGCTGGACTCGTCGATCACCCCCGGACCCTGGGGCGCGCTGCGGGTCTTCGTGGTACTCCTCACCCTGACCTTCATCGGGATCACGGCGCACATCGCCCTCCGCAGGACCCGTTCGCTGCGGCGCCTCCTGCGGCGTCAGGCCGGCCGTCTCACTGCCACCCTCTCCCGCCGGTCCGATCAGGAGCGGCGGACGATGGAGATCCTCAACGGCATCGACACCGGCATCGCGCGGATCTCGGAGGACGGCACCCTGCTGGCCGTCAACGACGCCTACTCGCGGCTCTACGGCCTCGACCCGCTCGATCCCACACGACCCGCGCAGTCCGTCGAGTACACCGGCCTGCGCGGGATGCCGGTGCCCTTCTCGGAACGCCCGTTCTCACGTGCCGCGCGCGGCGAGACCTTCACGGACGCCTCGGTGTGGCTGTTCACCGTGCAAGGAGAATGGCGCGCGCTGTCGGTCACGGCGAAACGGCTGGCCGCCCGCGGCGACGAGGACTCCAGCATCCTGCTCCTCGTGCACGACGTCACGGCGCTCACCTACGCCCAGCGTGAGCGGGAGCGCTTCACCGCGATGGCCTCCCACGAGCTGAAGCATCCGCTCACGGTCATGATCGGCAACGCCGAGCTCGCCCTCGAGCTCGACGAGCTCACCCCCCGCACGCGCGAGCGCTTCGAGTCGATCGTCGCGGCGAGCGACCGCATGCTCACGATGACCGAGAGTCTGGTCACCACCTCGCGGCGCGGCTTCTCGGGCCGCGACGAGGTCGACGACATCGACCTGCGGCAGATCCTCCTCGAATCCGTCGCCTCGTTCCGGCCCACGGCGGTCGCCAACGACATCTCGGTCGATGTCCTGGCCGACGAGGCGCTGCCGATCACCGCGGACGGCTTCCGGCTGCGCCAGGTGGTCGACAACGTGGTGAGCAACGCGATCAAGTACACCCCGCGAGAGGGCGGGGTGCGCATCGCCGGGACCGTCGAGGGCGACACGGTCGTACTGACCGTCGCCGACAGCGGCATCGGCATCGGCGCCGACGACCTCCCCCACATCCTGACGCCCTACTTCCGCACCAGCGAGGCGAAGAAGAAGTCCGGCGGCACCGGGCTCGGGCTCGGCATCAGCAACGACATCGTGCTCGCGCACGGCGGCACCCTGGAGATCGACAGCGAGGCGGGCGTGGGCACGACCGTCACGATCCGCCTGCCCCTGGCAGGGGCCGTCACGGAAGGACCCGTATGACCGACCTCATCGCCGGCTCGGGGGTGGACCTCGGCATCGCGCAGGCGGTGATCACGACGCTCGCCACGATGCTGACCATCGGCATCGCGTTCCTCGTGCGACCGGGACTGCCGACGCTGTACTGGAGCATCGCGTTCACCCTCTCGATGCTCGCGACGTACGGCGTGGTCGCCGGCGAGATCACCGACATGGAGGTGCTCCGGCGTGCGTCGCTCGGGGCGCTCATGGGCGCCCCGGCGTTTCTCTGGTCGGGCTTCCGCGCGGCCTGGGGCCTGCGCCCGCACGTCTGGGCGGGCGCGCTCCTCGCCGGAGGCTCGGCCCTGGCGCTCGCGACCGTCACCGACATGTCGTGGTTCACCGTGGCGTATCGCACGGTCTTCTTCGCGGCATCCGTTTTCGCGGGCCTGTTCGTGCTCGATTGGGCGCGCTCGTCGAGCCGACGCAGCGACAGGCTGCTGCTGCCCCTGGTGATCGTGTCGGTCGCCTTCTTCGTGACCGGTGTCGCCACCTTCGTCGCGGGTTTCGTCTTCCCCCCGTCGGGCGGGGACGACTTCACGCTGGTGCGTCTCGTCTCATCGATCGGGATGCTGGTCTACGTCGCCTGCGCGCTCATCGCCGTGGTCGGTCCCACCGCGCGCGACAGCGGCCTGGGTCGCCCCGCGACGGTGTCCACCGCCTGGCAGCAGTTCGAGCGGATCGCCGGCGACCGCCTGATGCGCGCCCAGAAGACGTCGGAGCCCTGGTCCGTCGTCTATCTGGGACTCGATGATGCCGCCGACATCCGCCAGACAGGGGGCGCGGCGGCCTTCGCCCGGCTGTCCGAGCGGCTCGAGGACGAGGTGCGCGCCGTCTTCCCGGCGGAGTCCGACGTCGGATCGCCCTCGGCGGGCGCCGTCGTCGTGCTGGTGCCCCGGGGCGATGCCGCCGTCCGCGACCTGCTGCGGATCATCCTGGAGCGGATCACCCTCCTGGACGTGCACGGCGCCCTCCCGATCCGGCCGACGGCGAGCGCCGGCTGGGCACCGGTCTCGGTGCTCGGCTACGACCTCGACACGCTGGTCTACACCAGCCGCGAGGCCGCACGGGTGGCCAGCGGGAAGGGCGGCGACCGATGGGAGCGCGTCGGCGCGACCATCGTGAAGCGCCTGATCAGTCAGTCAGAGCTACCGTGATCGTGTCGGTCGCCGTCTGCTTGGCGTACTCGCTCGAAGTCGGCGTCGTCTGAACCAGGAAGTCGTAGCTGAACTGCAGCGTGACGAACGTCGCCTCCGGCGGCACCGGGCCGACGTTGAACGTCTGCGAGTAGCTGTACGGATCGAGCACCAGGTAGCCGGGACTCACGGTGGATGCATCGACCTGCGGCGCCAGAGCCTCGAGTGCCCCGGTGGGCGTCGAGGGGACGGCGGTCATCGACGCGCGCTGCAGGTAGACCTTCTGCCCGTCGTCGGGCTGGACGGTCGTGATCAGCGAGATGCTGACGGGCTTGACCGCCTCCGCGGTCCACTGGTCCATCGACAGCGTCGACCAGTAGTCGACGGTGGCTGTCACCGCCCCCGCGCTGAGCTGCCGCTGGGTCGCCCCGCCCGAGAGGTCGTTGGGGACCGGGGTGGGCACTGCGGTCGACGTCGCGGTCGGCGTGCTCCCGCCCGCAGGATCCCACGGCGCCGGCCCGCAGCCGGCGAGCGCCGAGACACCGAGCGCACCCATCACGACGACACCGGCGAACCGGCTCCACTTGCGCATACGACCCCCGAAGTCGACCCCGCCCGAAACGTCCGGTCAGTCTAGCGGGGCGCCTTCACTCGCGGTCGCGCCGGGCGCGCGTCTGCTCGGCGCGCTGGGCCAGCAGGTCGTCCGCGGGGTAGCCGACCGCGGTCAGCGTCAGGCCGCGTGCGGCGAGCACCTTCACCTCGGGCACGCGCTCCTGGGCGTCACGGATGTCGACGACGTCGTCGACGTCGAGCCGGCCGTCGCCGACGGCGACGCACGCGCCGACCAGCGCGCGCACCATGCTGTGGCAGAACGCGTCCGCCTTGACGTTCGCGACCAGCACCCCGGCGTCGTCGCGGTGCCAGTCGAACTCGAGAAGCGTGCGGATCGTTGTCGCCTCTTCGCGCGGCTTGCAGTAGGCGGCGAAGTCGTGCAGTCCGACGAGGGCGCGGGCCGCGGCATCCATCGCCTCGGTGTCGAGGGATGCCCGCACCGAGGTGGTCCGATGGCGCTCGAGCGGGTCGTACCCGGTGACGCTGTCGCCGATCCGGTACTCGTAGCGACGCCACACGGCGGAGAACCGGGCATCGAAGCCCTCGGGCGCGATGCGGGAGCCGAGCACCGCCACGTCGGAATAGGCGCCGACGACGCCGGTCATGCGCGCGGCGAGGGCAGCGGCGCGGTCCTCGAGCGTCTGTGTCCCGCTTCCGGGGCGCGCCTGGCGTGCGCGCAGCCGCTCGACCTGGGCGTCGTCGAGGTCGACGTGCGCCACCTGGCCCGTGGCGTGGACACCGGCGTCGGTGCGACCGGCGACGACCAGCCGGGGCTGGCCGCCGAGCACCCGGGCGAGGGCCGACTCGAGCGTCTCCTGCACCGTGCGGAGCCCGGGCTGGCGTGCCCATCCGCGGAAATGCGTGCCGTCGTAGGCGATGTCGAGGCGGATACGCACCTGCCCAGCCTAGTGAGCCGCAGCTGTGGTCCCTCAGGCTCGCGACGTAGGATTGCCGTTCCCCCACCCCTTTCGTTCGCGAGAACCCATGACGTCGACTGCGCCCACCGCCCGCTTCGCCGGGCTCGACGGCATGCGCGCCATCGCGGTGACGCTCGTGGTGGTCTACCACCTGTTCCCACCCCATGTGCTGCCGGGCGGCTTCCTGGGCGTCGACGTGTTCTTCGTCATCAGCGGGTTCCTCATCACCAGCCTCCTGCTGCGCGAGCACACCGCCACCGGCCGCGTCGCGCTCGGACGGTTCTGGCAACGCCGAGCCCGCCGCCTCCTCCCGGCCCTCGCGGTCGTCGTGGCCGTCTGCTCTGCGCTCGCGTGGCTGATCGGCGGCGACGTACTCGTCGACCTGGACGCCCAAGTGCTCGGCGCCGCCACCTTCAGCTACAACTGGGTCTCGATCGGCGGTGGTGGCGGCTACTTCGCGGCCGCGACGCCCGAGCTGTTCCGCAACTTCTGGTCGCTCGCCGTCGAAGAGCAGTTCTACCTGGTCTGGCCGCTCGTCTTCCCGCTGTTCCTGCTGCTGCCGCGCGCCTGGGCACGCATCGCCGCGGCGTTCGCGCTGGCCGCCGGCTCGGCGGCGTGGATGGGCGTCGTCGTTTCGAGCGGCGGGGACCTCACGCGCGCGTACTTCGGCACCGACACCCACGCGTTCGGGCTGCTGCTGGGCGTCGGCCTGGCCTTCCTGCTCGCCCCGCTGTCACGTGCGCGCTGGGCCGACTCGCGCGCGGCACGCCGCCTCACCGGCGCGGCCGGAGCCCTCGCGGTCGCGGGGCTCGTCGCACTCACGG
>NZ_JBJDRL010000098.1:0-9869 GCF_044987475.1 Microbacterium sp. ZW CA_36 | reverse complement strand
GCTCCACGGAGTCTCCGGGCGTTCACTTGCGCTGAACGTACGGCTCGGCGGGCGTTTCGCGTACATTCAGCGCAAGTGAACGGAGAGACGACGGGGTCAGGAGCTGCGGGCGACGCGGATGCACGGGCGGACCCGCGGGCAACCGCGCGGGCCGCAGGACCCGGCCGGGGGACCCGCGGGCAACCTCGCGCGGGCCTCAGGACCCGGCCGGGCGCAGGCGGAGGGGCGACATCCCGCCGTCCACCTCGATGTAGGTGCCCGTGGTCGAGCCGGCGCGGGGGCTCACGAGGTAGAGCACGGCGCCGGCGACCTCGTCGGCCGAGACGAGGCGCCCGTGCGGCTGCCGGGCCTCGAGCGCTGCGCGCTCTGCCGCCGGGTCGGGCGCGCTGGCGAGCAGGCGGCCGATCCACGGGGTGTCGGCCGTGCCCGGGTTGACGGCGTTGACGCGGATGCCCTCGCGCAGGTGGTCGGCCGCCATCGCCCTGGTGAGCGACAGCACCGCCCCCTTCGACGCGCTGTACAGCGCGCGCTGCGGGAGGCCCGCGGTCGCGGCGATCGACGACGTGTTGCAGATGGCCGCGGCGGGCGACTGCCGCAGCCACGGCAGCGCCGCAGCGCTCACGCGCGCGATGCCCGTGACGTTGATCGACAGCACGCGCGCCCACTCGTCGTCGTCGTTCGCGGCGACGTCGCCCTGCGCGCCGATGCCGGCGTTGTTGACGAGGATGTCGATGCGGCCGAACCGTTCGGCCACCGCGGCGATCGCGTCCTCGACGCCGGCGCGGTCCGACACGTCGGCGGCGAACGCGGCGAACCGCGGGTCGGCGCCCGAGGTGTCGCGGTCGAGCACGGCGACCTCGGCGCCCTCGTCGGCCAGTGCGCTCGCGATCGCGGCGCCGATGCCCGAGGCGCCGCCGGTGACGACGGCGACCAGTCCGTCCAGCTGTCCGCTCATCGTGTTGCCTCCCATGCCACGAACTCCTGGCGCTGCGCGCCCACACCCTCGATCTCGATGTCGACGATGTCACCGGGAGCGAGATACGGGAAGCGCCCCGACAGGGCGACGCCCTGCGGGGTCCCGGTCAGCACGAGGTCGCCAGGCTCGAGCGTGAGGAACTGCGAGAGGTGCCACACGATGTGGTCGACCGGGAAGATCATGTCGGCCGTCGACGAGTCCTGGCGCGGCTCGCCGTTGACGCGGCTCTGCAGCCGCAGCGCCTGCGGGTCGACCTCGTCGGGCGTGACCAGCCACGGGCCGGTCGGGTTGAACCCGGGCGCGCACTTGCCCTTGGACCACTGCCCGCCCGACACCTCGAGCTGGAACGTCCGCTCCGACACGTCGTTGGCGGTGACGAAGCCGGCGATGTGGTCCGCCGCCTGCGCGGGGGAGTTCAGGTACGCGGCGCGGCGTCCGATGACGATGCCGAGCTCGACCTCCCAGTCGGTCTTCTCGCTGCCCCGGGGGATCGTGACGGCGTCGTTCGGACCGACGACGGTGTTCGGGGTCTTGAGGAACATCACCGGGATGCTCGGCGGGGTCGCCCCGGACTCGGCGGCGTGGGCGGCGTAGTTCATGCCGATGCACACGACGGCGCTCGGCCGCGCGATGGGGGCGCCGATGCGGATCGCGTCGGCGCCCGGCAGCTCGGGCAGGAGCCCCGCGGCGATCGCGGCGGACGTGCGGCCGACGGGATCGTCGGCGAGGAAGCTGCCGTCGACATCGGATGTGAGCGGGCGCAGATCGAGGCGACGATCGCCGTCGAGGACGACGGGGATCTCGCTACCGGACTCGCCGAGGCGCGCGAACTTCATTGCTCTCCTGGATTCTCCGTGCGGGGCGGCGTCGATGCCGTCGCGGCCCGCGGGGCGTGATTGACAGTATAGACATCGGATGTTTACACTGCGAGCGGTTCGACTTCCGGACCGCGAACTGCAGGAGACCGCCCCGTGAGCCGCATCGTCGCCTTCGAGACGACAGACATCCGATTCCCCACCTCGCTCAGCCTCGACGGCTCCGATGCGATGAACCACGATCCCGACTACTCCGCCGCGTACCTCCGGATCGTGACGGATGCCGCCGACGGCGTCAGCGGGCACGCCTTCGTGTTCACGATCGGGCGCGGCAACGACGTGCAGGTCGCGGCGCTCGACGCGCTCGCCGGGCATCTGGTCGGCCGCGAGGTGGAACTGCTCCTCGACGACATGGGCGCGACCAACCGCGAGCTCATCGGCGACTCGCAGCTGCGCTGGCTCGGCCCCGAGAAGGGCGTCATGCACATGGCGATCGGCGCGGTCGTCAACGCGCTGTGGGACATCAAGGCCAAGCGCGCCGGGCTCCCGCTCTGGCAGCTGCTCTCGCGCATGAGCCCCGAAGAGATCGTGGCCCTCGTCGACTTCCGCTACCTCACGAACGCCCTCACGCCCGCGGATGCCCTGCAGATCCTCCGCGCCGCGGAGCCGGGCCGGGCCGAGCGCGAGCAGGACCTGCTCGCCACGGGCTTCCCGGCGTACACGACGAGCCCCGGCTGGCTCGGCTACTCCGACGAGAAGCTCGCGCGGCTGTGCCGCGAGGCGATCGCCGACGGCTTCGGCCAGATCAAGCTCAAGGTGGGCGCCGACCTCGACGACGACGTCCGCCGCCTCCGCGTCGCCCGCGAGGTGTGCGGGCCCGACTTCCCGATCGCCATCGACGCGAACCAGCGCTGGGAGGTGTCGGAGGCGATCGCGTGGGTGAACGCGCTCGCCGAGTTCGGCATCGCCTGGATCGAGGAGCCCACGAGCCCCGACGACGTGCTCGGCCACGCCGAGATCGCCCGGGGTGTCGCGCCGGTGCGCGTGGCGACGGGCGAGCACGCGCAGAACCGCGTGATCTTCAAGCAGCTGCTGCAGGCGGACGCCATCGCCGTCATGCAGATCGACGCCGCGCGCGTCGGCGGCGTCAACGAGAACATCGCCAACCTGCTGCTCGCGGCGAAGTTCGGTGTGCCGGTGTGCCCCCACGCCGGCGGCGTGGGGCTCTGCGAGGCGGTGCAGCACCTGTCGATGTTCGACTTCGTGGCGGTCAGCGGCAGCCGCGAGGGCCGCATGATCGAGTACGTCGATCACCTGCACGAGCACTTCGTCGTGCCGACCGACGTGCACGGCGGCGTCTACCGCGCCCCGCTCGCGCCGGGGATCGGCATGGAGATGAAGGCGGCCAGTCGCGCCGCGTACGAGTTCGGGAGCACGGATGCCGCGGCCTGACCCGACCGGCTCCGACGCCCCCGCGCTGACGCGCCTCGGCTACGGCGCGGCGAACGTCGGCAACCTCTTCCGCGAGCTCACCGACGATCAGGCGTGGGCCATCCTCGACGCGGCCTGGGAGAGCGGCATCCGCTACTTCGACACCGCCCCTCACTACGGCCTCGGTCTCTCGGAGCGGCGGCTCGGCGCGTTCCTGCAGACGAAGCCCCGCGACGAGTTCGTGATCTCGACGAAGGCCGGGCGGCTGCTGCGTCCGAACCCCGACGACGACGGCGGACTGGACCTCGCCGCGGACTTCCACGTGCGCACGACGCTGCGCCGCGAGTGGGACTTCTCCGAGGCCGGCATCCGCGCGAGCCTCGACGAGTCGCTCGAACGTCTCGGGATCGACCGCATCGACATCCTGTACCTGCACGACCCCGAGCGCCACGACCTCGACCTCGCGCTGCAGGAGGCCTTCCCGGCTCTCGAGCAGCTCCGCGCGGAGGGTGCCGTCGACGCCGTCGGCATCGGCTCGATGACCGCCGACGCGCTCGCCGCGGGCGTTCGCGGCGCCGATCTCGACCTCATCATGATCGCGGGCCGCTACACGCTGCTCGAGCAGCCGGCCGCCGACGAGGTGCTGCCGGCGTGCCACGAGCGCCGGACCGGCGTGGTCGCGGCATCCGTCTTCAACTCCGGCCTGCTGGCGAAGGACGAGCCCACGCGCGACGACCGGTACGAGTATGGACGGATGCCGGAGCCGCTGTGGCAGCATCTGCAGCGCATCGTCGCGGTCTGCCGCGCCCACGACGTGCCGCTTCCGGCCGCCGCGGTGCAGTTCGCGCTTCGGGACCCGGCCGTCCGCTCGGTCGTCGTGGGCGGGAGCCGACCCGAGCAGCTGCGCCGCAACGCCGAGCTCATGGAGGTCGACATCCCGGGCGGCCTGTGGGACGATCTGGCCGCCGAAGGCCTCATCCGCTGACGAAGGGAATCCCATGCTCGAGGGCATCCACCCGCTGCTGACGGGGGAGCTGCTGCTGCACCTGGACCGGATGGGCCACTCCGACGCCGTCGTGATCGCCGACGCGCACTTTCCGGCGTGGGCGATCGGCGCGCGCGTCGTGGACCTGCCCGGGACGACCACGCCCGAGGTGGTGGCCGCCGTGCGCACGGTGCTGCCGCTCGACGATGCGCCCGCGCTCGACCTCATGGCGTCGGCTGACGGCGAGGTGCTCGATGTGCAGCGCGAGCTCGCCGCCGCGGCAGGCACGGATGCCCCGCGCTACGTCGACCGGTTCGAGTACTACGAGCAGGCGAAGCGCGCGTACGTCATCCTGCGCACGGGCGAGACCCGCAAATACGGCAACGCGCTGCTGCGCAAGGGCGTCGTCGGGCACCCGTCCGCCGGCTGACCCTCCCCGGGCTGACCGTCCGCCGGGTGAACGGCGGCGGTCTCAGCCGTTGAGGCCGAACAGGTCCAGCGGGTGCGTCAGCCGCCACCACGGCGACGGGTCGGTGATGTCGGCGGCGAGCTGCAGGTCGACCGTGGTGTCGTCGAGCGGTCCGGTCACGCTGAGGGAGCCGACCGCGTCGCCCGCATCGCGGCTCTCGCCGAGGTGGTAGGTCGTGGCGACGGTGCCGCTGCCGCCGTTCCACAGGACCACCGACGCGTCGCCCGAGGTCACGATGTCCACCTCGTCGCCCCACAGGGTCTCGACCTGTCCGGCGACGGTGTTCGCCGTCACCGAGGGCTTCAGCTGCAGCTCGCTCTCGAGCTGTGCGTACAGCGCGCGGGACGCGGCGAGACGGCTCTCATCGTCGGGCTGTCCGAGCACCGACGCGTAGAGGCGCACCGTCGTGTCGCCGATCGTGACGTCCTTCGCCGACAGCAGGTTCCAGGAGTCGAGCGTCCCGGTCTTCAGGCCCACGACACCCGGGTCGGCGAGCAGGCCGTTGGTGTTCTCGACGAGCCCGGCACCGGGCAGGTCGACGGACTGCTTCGCGACGATCTCGGCGATCACCGGGTTCGCGAGGGCCTTCTGCGCGAGCACGACGAGGGCCTCAGGGCTCGCGGTGTTGCGCGGGTCCATCCCCGTCGGCTCGTAGACGGTCACACCGGGGACGCCGTGCGTGGAGAGCCAGGACGAGGCCGCCGAGGCGAAGACGGCATCCGACGGCCAGATGCTCTGCGCCAGGCGGTCGGCGTAGTTGTTCGCCGAGCCGACCAGCATGCCCTCGAGCATCTGGTACTCGGTGAGCGAGCCGCCGGCGGGCACGTTCAGCGCGGACTCGCCGTTGCTGAGGTACTGCCAGTAGCGGGAGCGATCCGCCGAGGTGAAGCGGTACTCGGGACCTTGCTCGCCGAGCGCGAGCGGCATCTCCTCGAGGACGACCAGGGCGGTCACGAGCTTGGTGATGCTGGCGATGGAGTCGGGATCCGCCGTCGTGGCCAGTGTCCCCGAGATGCCTCCGACCGCTTCGGCCGCGCTGCCCTGCGCGGGCCACACCGCCGCCGCGGCGGGGGCCGCGACCGGCTGGACCTCCATGGCGGTGACCGTGGGTGCGACGGCGTGCAGCGGCCACAGCAGCGTCGTCCCCGCATACGCGCCGAGCACGGCCGCGATCGCGAGGGTGGGAACCACGACGCCGGCGCGCAGCGGCGAGCGCCGCGGCGCGTCGGAGAGCAGGTCGGCGTCGACCGTGACGTAGGGGGTGGCCGCGGCGGTCAGATCGCCGGGAGCGGCGCCGAGGCCCACGGCCGTCTCATCGACCCACGCGAGGGCGGTTCGTCCGCCGCCCGCCGCGGGGCGCGCATCCTCGGCGACCGGGACGTCGGCGAGCGCGTCGTGGCCCGCGGGATCCCAGGTGGCGACGGGGACCGACGGCTCGGGAAGGAGCCCGGGGATGACCGGCCCGGTCTGCGCGTCCGAATCGAACAGGGGCATCGTCGGCGCGATCGCCGTCGGGCTGTCGCCGAGCGGCACCGTGGCGATGGTCGGCGCGACGGTGGGCACATCGACGGGGGCGGTGGTGCTGCCCGGGTGCACGAGCGGGCCCACGCGCCCGGAGGCTCCGCCCGACGCGCCAGCGGCGAGCGGAGGGGGCGTGGGGACAGCCTCACCGGTGGCGACGGTCAGGATGCCGCCTTCCGGGGCACCGGCCGAAACTGGGGTCGGCACGGCACCGGTCTGCGCCCGACGCGCGCGACGCGTGGGCACGGGGGTGTCGTCCGGAGTCACCCCCTCAAAATACCCGTCATCGCGGCGGTATACTCAACGCCATAACCACGGGAGTCCGGTGAGCCGGGCTGAGAGGAAGCGATCCACGCTTCGACCGTCGAACCTGATCCGGATCATGCCGGCGCAGGGAGGAGTTCACATGCACACGTCCGCGTCCGCATCCACCCCCGTTGCGGCCACCCCTTCGGGCCCCCGCAGCCTGCGCTGGCGAGTCGTCGATATCGTCGTCGCGGCGGTGCTCGGCGTCGCCATCGGCCTCGTCTTCTGGGCCTGGAACACCGTCGGCTACGCCTGGTTCATCGCCATGGACGGCCTGACGCCCGGCCTCGGCGGACTCGCCGTCGGCATCTGGCTGATCGGCGGCGTCATCGGCGGTCTCGTCATCCGCAAGCCCGGTGCGGCACTCCTCGTCGAGGTGATCGCAGCGATCGTGTCGATGCTCATCGGCAACGTGTGGGGCGTGTCCACCCTGCTGTCGGGCCTGGTCCAGGGTCTCGGCGCCGAGCTGATCTTCGCCCTCTTCCTCTACCGCCGTTTCACCCTGCCTGTCGCGATGCTGGCCGGTGCGGGCGCCGCCGCCGGCGCCTGGGTGTTCGAGCTGTTCTACGGCAGCTCGCCGAACATCCTGAAGACGCTCGAGTTCAACGTCATCTACCTCGTCTCGCTCGTCGTCTCGGGTGCCGTGCTCGCGGGTGTCGTCGGCTGGCTCGCCGTCCGGGGGCTCGCCGCCACCGGCGCCCTCAACCGCTTCGCGGCAGGACGCGAAGCGCGCCGCGAGGTCTGACGATGGCCTCGACCCGTCCGGCCCGCCTCACGGCGGACGGCTGGGGATGGCGCTACGCAGGCCGGCGCGCGCCCGCCGTCCGCGACGTGTCGTTCACGATCGAGCCGGGGGAGCGCGTGCTGCTGCTCGGTGCCTCGGGTGCCGGCAAGTCGACGCTCCTCGCCGGCATGGCGGGCCTGCTCGGCGGGGCCGACGAGGGCGATGAGACGGGATCGCTGCTGATCGACGGCGAGCGGCCGGAAGCCCACCGCGGGCGCGTCGGGCTCGTGCTGCAGGATCCCGACTCGGGGGTCGTGCTGTCGAAGGTCGGCGACGACGTGGCCTTCGGCTGCGAGAACCTCGGGGTGCCGGCGGCCGAGATCCCCGCCCGCGTCGCCGAGGCGCTCGAGGCCGTCGGGCTCGACGTCCCGCTCGCGCGGCCGACGAAGGCGCTGTCGGGCGGGCAGAAGCAGCGGCTCGCGCTCGCCGGCGTGCTCGCGATGCGACCCGGTGTGCTGCTGCTCGACGAGCCGACCGCGAATCTCGATCCCGACGGCGTCCGCGAGGTGCGCGCGAGCATCGAGCACGCTCTCGCCGAGACGGGGGCGACGCTCGTGGTGATCGAGCACCGCACGGCCGTCTGGGCCGACCTGATGGACCGTGTGCTCGTCGTCGGCGCCGACGGCGGCCTCCTCGCCGATGGCACTCCGGCCGAGGTGTTCGCCCGTCACGGTGCGGAGCTCGCCGCCGCGGGCGTGTGGGTGCCGGGTCGCCCCGTCGACCTGCCCGTCCTGCCCGCGGCGACGGCCGGCGCCGCCGCGGCGGTGGCGGCATCCGCTCTCTCGATATCCCGCGACGGTCGCACCGTCGTGCGGGCGGGGCTGGATCTCAGCGTGCCGCGCGGGGCGGCGACGGTGATCACCGGGCCCAACGGCGTCGGCAAGTCCACCCTGGCGCTGACGCTCGCGGGGCTCCTGCCCGAGGCGGCGGGCGAGGTCGTCGCGGCGCCGGAGCTGGCCGGCCGCTCGGGCCGCCGCCCGTCGCGGTGGTCCTCGCGCGAGCTGCTGACCCGCATCGGCACGGTGTTCCAGGAGCCGGAGCATCAGTTCCTCGCCTCGACCGTGCGCGACGAGCTCGCGATCGGGCCGCGCTCGCGCGGCGTGGCCGCGGACGCCGTCGGCCTGATCGTCGACGAGCTGCTCGAGCGACTGCACCTCGCGCCGCTCGCCGCCGCGAACCCCTTCACGCTGTCGGGGGGACAGAAGCGCCGGCTCTCGGTCGCGACCGTGCTCGCCGACGCACCGCCCGTCATCGTGCTCGACGAGCCGACGTTCGGCCAGGACCGCCGCGGCTGGATCGAGCTCGTGCGGCTGCTGCAGTCCGAGATCGCCGCCGGCACGACCGTCGTCGCCGTCACGCACGACGAAGACGTGCTGCACCATCTCGGCGGCCACCGCATCGATCTCGGTGCGGGGCCCTCAGTCCCGGAGGCCCCGTCCGGCGCACCCGGGCGCTCGCGGCCGGTGGGGGTGCGGTCGTGACCGCCGTCGACGCCCGTACCGACGCGCATGACGTCGGTGCCGAGCGGGCGGCCTGGCTCGACGGCGTCAACCCGGTCACCAAGATCGTGCTCGCGCTGCTGCTGTCGGTGCCGCTGCTCGCGTCGATCGACGTGACGAGCGCCCTCGTGGCGATCGCGCTGCAGCTCACCTGCATCCCGCTGACCGGTCTCGGAGCCATGACCGTGCTGAAGCGGATGCTGCCGATCCTCGTCTTCGCCCCCGTCGCGGGCATCAGCATGCTGCTGTATGCCGAGCCGGGCGGAACGGTCTACTGGTCGTTCTGGTACGCCACGATCAGCGACGACTCGATCGCCCTCGCGGTCGCGGTGTGCCTGCGCGTTCTCGCGCTCGCCCTGCCGACGATCCTGCTGTTCGGCCGCACCGACCCCACCGAGCTCGCCGACGCCCTCGCGCAGGTCGCGAAGCTGCCGAGCCGCTTCGTGCTCGGGGTGCTCGCCGGCACGCGCACGCTGGGCCTCTTCCTCGACGACTGGCGCAGCATGGGCCTCGCGCGCCGCGCGCGCGGCGTGGGCGACAGCGGCGCGATCCGGCGCTTCTTCTCCATGGCGTTCGTGCTGCTCGTGTTCGCCGTGCGGCGCGGCACCAAGCTCGCGATGGCGATGGAGGCGCGCGGCTTCGGCTCCGGCATCCCGCGCACGTGGTCACGTCCCTCGCGGCTCCACCCCCGCGACCTGGTGGCGCTGCTCGGCGCCGCCGCGATCATGGCCGTGGCGATCGCCGCCGCGGTCGCCGCCGGCACGTTCCGGTTCGTGTGGTCCTGAGTCGGGCCGGCTCCTGTGGTCCAGGTTCCGCGGTTTCTGGGATGCCGGATGCTGCGCTTTCCGGACCGCACCGCGCGCGCGTGCCGCCGCCGGCGCGGTGAGGTCCAGGTTTCGCGGGTTCTGGGATGCCGGAACCGGCGTTTGCCGGACTGCAGAACGTGCGCACTGCACGCCTCACTCGGAGCGGCGCTGCGGCGAGGCTCGGCGCGTTTCGTCTCGGTCGCTGGCGCTCCTCGCACAACGACCGGAGCCTCCCCCCCCCCGGGTCGCTGGCGCTCCTCGCTCAACGACCGGAGCC
>NZ_JBJDRL010000097.1:0-10021 GCF_044987475.1 Microbacterium sp. ZW CA_36 | reverse complement strand
ACGCGCGCGGGCGCGCCGTCGGCTCGGACCGCGACCTTACGGCGCTCCAGGCCCGCCTCGCCGACCGTGCGCGGGCCTCGGTCTCCCGCTCGCTGAGCGCATCGACACCGGCGTCCGGACCGCGAGCGGCAGGACCGGCGCCCCGGTCGACGGGCACGCCGGGCGGCACAGCGCGCCCCGAGTCCACGTTCGTCGAGCAGACCGGTCTCACCGACTGGACGTTCGGCGACCTCCCCGAGGTCGTCGACACGAAGGTCGCCGGCGGCGTCGTGCGCGGCTACCCCGCCATCGTCGACGAGAACGCCTCGGTCGCGCTGCGCATCGAGACCACCCCCGAGGCAGCGGCCCGCGCGACGCGGGCGGGCGTGCGACGGCTCGTGCTGCTGTCGGTCGCCTCGCCCACGGCGTACGTGCTCGAGCACCTCACCTCCGCCGAGAAGCTCGCCCTCGCGGCATCCCCCTATCCCTCGGCGAAGGCGCTGATCGAGGACTGCCGCGTGGCGGTCGCGGATGCCGTGATCGCCCGCACCGCCCCCGACGCTCTGGTGCGCACGCGCGCGGGCTTCGAGGCGGTGCGCGACGCGCTCTCGGGCGCCGTCGTGGACGAGCTGTTCCAGACCGTGTCGCTGGCCGCGCGGATCCTCACCGCCGCGCGCGAGGTCGAGAAGGCGATGCGCGACGGCAACTCGCTGACACTCCTCGGCGCCCTGAACGACGTGAAGGGCCAGCTCGCAGGCCTGGTGTTCCCCGGTTTCGTGTCGCGCACCGGCACAGCGCGCCTCGCACACCTCCCTCGGTACCTCCGCGGCGCGCTGGACCGTGTGCGCACGCTGGCAGACAATCCCGGCCGCGACCGGCAGCGGATGACGGAGTTCGAGCGCGCCGCGACGGTGTTCGCCGAGGCCGGCGGCACCATCCCGCCGCCCGATGACGCCCCGGTGGCACTCGTGCACGCACGCTGGCTTCTCGAGGAGTACCGTGTGAGCCTGTTCGCGCAGTCCCTCGGCACGGCGGAGCCCGTGTCGCTGCAGCGGCTGCAGCGGGCCCTGCGTGGCTAGCCGCTCGACGAGCAGAGCCCGTGCGCGAATACCCGCCTCGACGACAGGAGTTGCCCCCGCCATGACCACTGCGATCGCGTACACCGAGTTCGGCGGCCCCGAGGTGCTGCACGAGATCCCCGTGCCCGAGCGGGCGCCGAGCACCGGGGAGGTCGCGATCCGCGTCACGGCGGCGGGCGTGAACCCGATCGATGCGAAGCTGCGTTCCGGTGCGCGCCCGTCGGGCGAGATCACCGATCCGCGTCGGGTCGGCGGCGACGGCGCCGGCGTCGTGATCGCCGTCGGCGACGAGGTGGACGGGTTCCGCGCCGGCGACCCGGTGGTCTTCGCGGGCGCCTCCGGTGCGTACGCGACCGAGGTGGTCGTCGCCGCAGACCGGGTGTTCGCGCGGCCGCCACAGGTGAGCGCCGCGGAGGGCGCGGCACTCGGCATCCCGGTCGGCACCGCGTATCAGGCGCTGCGATCGCTCGGTGTCGGAAGCGGCGACACGCTCCTGGTCCACGGCGGGTCCGGTGCCGTCGGCCAGGCAGTCATCCAGTTCGCGGTGCTGTGGGGCGCCACCGTGATCGCGACGTCGTCCGAGCGCCGCTTCGACCGCGTCAGCGCGCTCGGCGCCATCCCCGTCAGCTACGGCGACGGGCTCGCCGACCGGGTGCGCGAGGTCGCGCCGCACGGCGTCACGGCCGCGATCGACGCGGCCGGCACCGACGAGGCGCTGCAGACGTCCGTCGAACTGGTGCCCGATCGACAGCGGATCGTGACGCTGGTGCGGGGGCGGGATGCCGGGGGCCTCGGCATCCGTGCGTTCTCGGGCGGGTCTCCCCTGCCGCTCACCGCGCAGCAGCAGGCGTGGCGCACCGAGGCGGTGCCGGTGGCGGTGGCCCTGATGGCCGCGGGGCGCTTCTCGGTGGAGCTCGGACCGTCGTTCGCCCTCGCCGACGCCGCCGACGCGCATCGCGCGATCGAGGCGGGCGTCGACGGCAAGATCACCCTGGTGCCCTGACGCCGGCCGTCACACGCTGGCGGTGACCTCGGCCGGCGCGGCGCCGGTGGCGATCGGCCGCCCAGGAGTGTTCGACCACTGGCTCCACGAGCCCGGGTAGATGCCGAGCCGCAGCCCCGCGAGCTCGGCGGCGAACACCGCCTGCGCGGCGGTGACGCCCGACCCGCAGTACGCCGCCGCAGTGACGCTCTCGGCGATGCCGACGCTGCCGAACAGCTCACGCAGGCTCTCGGCATCCCGGAACCGCTCGCCGTCCATGTAGGCACCGGTCGGCAGGTTCGCCGCACCCGGGATGTGGCCCGCGATCGGGTCGACAGGCTCGACCTCGCCGCGGTAGCGCTCGGCGGCGCGCACGTCGATGAGCACGCCGGAGGCGGCGAGCGCCGCCGCCTCGTCGATCGAGAGCACCGGCTCGGCGATGGGCGTGAGCGACACGTCTCCCGGCTCCGGCACCACGGGGCCGCTCTCCAGCGGCAGGCCGGCGGCGACCCATGCACGCAGCCCGCCGTCGAGGAGGCGCACATCGGCGACGCCCGAGCGGGTCAGCAGCCACCACGCGCGCGAGGCGCCGAGTGCCCGGTCGTCGTCGCAGATCACGACCGTGTCGCCGTCGTGGATGCCCCAGCGGCGCGCGGCGGCCTCCAGATCCGCGGTCGCCGGCAGCGGGTGGCGGCCGTCCTCGGGACGGCCGTGCCGGGAGAGCTCGGTCTCCATATCGACGTAGACCGCGCCGGGCACGTGGCCGTCGAGGTGGTCGGCGCTGCCGTCCGGGCGGTCGAGCCGGTAGCGGACGTCGAGCACGCGGACACTGCCGGAGCGGACAAGGCGGTCGAGTTCTGCGGGGGTGATCAGCTGCGCCACCGGTCCATTCTCGCCCGCGCGCGGGCTACCCCCGCCCGGCAGGCTCGGCGCCGCCGGCGCAACAGTTCGACACACGACGCACGGGCGCGGCCCCCGCGGCTCGACAATGGTCAGCATGCCTCGTGCCACCGACAACGATCTGCCGCCTCGCCCGGCCGCCCCTCGCTCGTTCGCGACGGCCCAGGTGCAGGCCGGGTTCGACCCGGGCGTAGCCGAGAACACCGCCGTTCCGGCCATCCACCAGTCGAACGGCTTCGAGTTCCGCTCGCTCGCGGAGGCACGTGATCTGTTCGCGCTGCGCAAGGACGGCAACATCTACAGCCGCGCCGCCAACCCCACCGTGCTCGTGTTCGAGCGCCGCGTCGCCGAGCTCGAGGGCGGCATCGGCGCCGCAGGTGTCGCCTCGGGTCAGGCGGCCGTCGCGGTGGCTCTGCTCGCCCTCGCCAAGCAGGGCGAGCACATCGTCGCGGCGCGACAGCTGTACGGCGGCACCGTCGATCTGCTGCAGGACACGTTCGCCGACTGGGGCATCGAGGTCACCTTCGTCGACCAGGACGACGTCGACGCGTGGTCGGCCGCGGTGCGCCCCACCACCCGGGCGCTCTTCGCCGAGTCGATCTCGAACCCCATCGCGCAGGTGCTCGACCTCGGCGCCGTCGCGGCCGTCGCCCGTGACGCGGGCGTGCCGCTCGTGATCGACAACACCGTCGCGACGCCGTACCTGCAGCGCGCCAAGGACTTCGGCGCCGACATCGTCGTCCACTCCGCGACGAAGTTCCTCGGCGGGCACGGCACGTCGCTGGGCGGCGTCGTCGTCGACCTCGGCACGTTCGATTTCACCGCCGACCCCGAGCGCTGGCCGCAGTTGACGCAGACCTACCGGCGCGTCCCGGACGGCAGCCTCGTCGAGCGCTTCGGCGAGACCGGATCGCCCTACATCGCCCTGGTCAAGACCAAGTACGTGCACGACCTGGGGCCGTCGCTGTCGGCGTTCAACGCCTTCCAGCTGCTGCAGGGTCTCGAGACGCTCGATCTCCGCATGCAGCGCCACACCGAGAGCGCACTCGCGGTCGCGCAGTTCCTCGACACGCACCCGGCGGTCGCGCGCGTGCACCACCCGGGGCTCGAGACCAGCCCGTGGCACACCCAGGCCCAGGCGTATCTGCCGCACGGGGTGAGCTCTGTCTTCGCGTTCGACCTCCCCACGACCGGCGACGACGAGGGCGACTTCCGCCTCGTCGAGGAGTTCATCTCGCGCCTGCAGGTGATCCGGCTCGTCGCCAACATCGGCGACGCGCGCAGCCTCGTCGCCCACCCTGCCTCGATGACCCACAGCCACATGTCGCGCACCCAGCTCTCGGAGGCGCACATCGGTCCGACCACCGTGCGCCTGTCGATCGGCCTCGAGGACGCCCGCGACATCGTCGACGACCTGGCCCGCGCGCTCGAGCGGATCGGCGAGACGGCCGGCCGTCCCCGGCTGGCGGAGAGCGTCCCGCGCTAGTCGACCCGGCGAGTGCGCCGTGGCGCCACTAGCCTCGTGTCATGACCTCACCGTCCTCACCCCGCTGGGGCATCCTCGGACCGGGCGGCATCGCACGCGCGTTCACCAGCGATCTGCGCACCGCCGGCCTCGACGTCACCGCCGTCGGATCCCGTCGCCGCGAGACCGCCGAGGCGTTCGCCGCCGACTTCTCCATCCCCCACGCCCACGGCTCGTACGAGGACCTGGTCGCCGATCCCGATGTCGACATCGTCTACATCGCGACGCCGCATCCGATGCACGCCGCCAACGCCCTGCTGGCGCTGGAGGCCGGAAAGCACGTGCTCGTCGAGAAGCCGTTCACGCTGAACGCCGACGAAGCGGCAGCGGTCCGCGACGCCGCCGCCGACCGCGGGCTCCTCGCCATGGAGGCCATGTGGACGCGGTATCTGCCGCACATGGTGCGCATCCGCGAGCTGGTGGCCTCCGGCGCACTCGGCGAGATCCGCGCGGTCACCGCCGATCACACCCAGCTGCTGACGTCCGACCCCGCGCACCGTATCAACGCGCTCGAGCTGGGCGGCGGCGCGCTCCTCGACCTCGGCATCTATCCCGTCTCGTTCGCGTGGGACATGCTCGGCGAGCCGCTGTCCATCGTCGCGTCCGCGCGCATCGGCGACGCCGGATCCGACACGGAGGTCGCCACGATCATGGCGCACGCCAACGGCGCACTGTCGACAACCCTGTCGGCGTCCCGTGGCGCGGGGCCGAACACCGCGTCGGTGATCGGCACGGACGCCCGCATCGACATCGACCGCGTCTGGTACACGGCGACCTCATTCCGCCTGGTGGGGCCCGACGGCACGGTGCGCGAGGAGTTCCGCTCCGACATCGAGGGGCGCGGTATGCAGTACCAGGCGCTGGCAGCGGGGCGGTACCTGGCGGAGGGCCGCACCGACTCCGACATCCTGCCGATCGACGAGACCGTCGCGATCATGGCCACGCTCGATGAGATCCGCACGCTCGTGGGCGTGCGCTACCCCGGTGAGGAGTGACATGCCCGACCTGCAGAATCCCCGCGTCGCGGTGTACCTCGATTTCGACAACATCGTGATGTCCTGGTACGACCGCGTCCACGGCCGCAACTCGTACTCGCGCGACCGCCAGCGCATCGCCGACAACCCCAACGATCCCGAGATCGCCGAGCGGCTCGCCGCGGCCACCATCGACGTCGGCGCGATCATCGACTTCGCGGCCTCCTTCGGCACGCTCGTGCTCACCCGCGCATACGCCGACTGGTCGGCCCCCGTCAACGCGATCTACCGTTCGCAGCTCGTCGCCCGTGCGGTCGATCTCGTGCAGCTCTTCCCCGCCGCCGCATACGCCAAGAACGGAGCGGACATCCGTCTCGCGGTGGACGCCGTCGAGGACATGTTCCGGCTCCCCGACCTCACGCACGTCGTGATCGTCGCCGGCGACTCGGACTACGTCCCGCTCGCGCAGCGGTGCAAGCGACTCGGCCGCTACGTGGTCGGAGTCGGTGTGGCCGGGTCCACGGCGAAGTCGCTGGCGGCCGCGTGCGACGAGTTCGAGGCATACGACTCGCTGCCCGGGGTCCCCCGTGTCACCCGCGAACCCGCGAGGGCTGCCAAGGCGCCGGACAAGGCCGCCGACAAAGCAGCCGAGAGGGCGCCGTCCAAGGCGGCCTCGGGCCGTGCGACCAAGACGAAGGAGACGGCGGCGAGTGCGGCGACCGGCGGGACGGCCGCGCGGTCGGGAAGCCGTCGAGGAGCGGCGAAGTCCGTGCCGACGGAGGCTCCTGCGATGACGGATGCCGTGACCCCGGACCCGTCGGCTGAGACCACGGCCTCGACCGCCGAGGCCCGTTCGACGGTCGAGATCGAGGCTGCGCTCAACGAGGCGCTCGAGACGACGGCGCCGCCGAAGCGGGGGAACCGTCGCGCGTCGTCGAAGACCGTCGCGGCGAGCCTCGAGCCACCCGCTCCCGAGCCGGTGCAGCCGGTCGAGGAACCTGCCGAGGACCCGCAGGAGACGGCTACCCGCCTGCTGGAGCGCGCCCTGCGCCTCGGCCACGACAAGAACGACGACTCCGAGTGGCTGCACAGCTCGGCGGTCAAGACGCACATGCGTCGGATGGACCCGTCGTTCAGCGAGAAGGCGCTGGGCTACCGGTCGTTCAACGACTTCGTGAAGGCACGCGAGTCGATCGCCGAGCTCGAGGAGACCGGGCACGAGCGACTGGTGCGTCTGCGCGAGTAGCCCGCTCGCGCGGGCCGCGTTCGTCTTCCTACCGGCGATCCCGCGGCCGATCTGGGAAATCGCAGGTGGGATACAGTGTGAACTGTGGCACGCCGTCAAGCTCCGCCGGGCTCGCAGACCTCGCTGCGCGAGGCCAATCGCGCGCGCGTCGTCGAGTCCCTCAAGCGCCACGGCCGCCTCACGCAGATCGAGCTGGCCGGCAGCACCGGGCTCTCCCCCGCCACGGTCTCGAACATCGTCAAGGAGCTGACCGCTTCGGGCCTGCTCCACACATCCTTCACGACGAGCAGCGGTCGCCGCGCGACCCTGGTGTCGCTCGCCCGCCGGCTCGGTCTCGTCGCGGGCGTCCACTACAGCTCGCGGCAGCTGCACATCGCGATCGCCGACACCGCACGCACCATCGTCACGCAGTCCTCGCTCCCCCTCCCCCTCGACCACCGCCATGACTCCGAGCTCGACCGCCTCGCACTGCTGCTCGGCGACATGATGGAGTCGCTCGGCGGGTCGCTCACCGATCTCCTCGCCGTGGGCCTCGCTCTGCCCGCCCCCATAGACCCGCGCACCGGCATGGTGTCCACCCCCGGCCTGCTGCGGGGCTGGGAGGGCGTCGACGTCGCCGAGAGCCTCGCGGCGCGCATCGGCCGCCCCGTCTACGTCGACAGCGAGGCGAACCTCGGCGGTCTCGCCGAGGCCCGCGAGGGCAACGGCCGCGCCGCCGCGTCGTCGGTCTTCATCCGCGTCGGCCACACGATCAGCGCCGGACTCGTGGTCGGTGGCGACCTGTTCCGCGGCGTCAACGGCAAGGCGGGCCAGATCGGCCACGTCACGCTCGACGAGAACGGCCCCATCTGCCGCTGCAGCAACCGCGGCTGCCTCGAGACCTACGCGGGCGGGCCCGCGCTGCTGTCGCTGTTCCCCTCGAGCGAGGGTATGCACCGCCTGGGTGACCTGCTGCAGGCCGCCGAAGCGGGCGACGGCGCGGCACGGCGCGTCATCGCCGATGCCGGGCGCCACATCGGCATCGCGGCGGCGAGCCTCTGCAACCTCTTCGATCCCGAGGTCATCGTCGTGGGAGGCGAGCTGGGTCAGGCGGGCGAGATCCTCATGGCGCCGATGCGGCACTCGCTCGAGCGCACCGCCCTCCCCTCAGCTGACGGCCTGCCCGAGATCGTCGGCGCCTCCTTCGGCGAGTGGGCGGAGACGCGCGGGGCCATCGCTATCGCCCTCGACCACGTCACCGTCAGCGCCCAGCTCCCGGCGGCGTCGACGCTTCCCATCACCGCATAGGCTCGTCCGATGTCCCGCACCCGACACGATCGGCCGCGGCGGCGCTCGGTCGGGCATCGCGCGGCGGCGGCCGCCGGCATCCTCCTCGTCGCCGCCGGGATGCTGTCCGCCTGCACGGGAGATCCCGGTGCCGGGGAGGGCACGCCGACCGACGACACCATTGCACTGCTCCTGCCCGATGCGAAGACCGCCCGCTACGAGACCTTCGACCGGCCCCTGTTCGAAGCGCGCGTGGCCGAGCTCGGCGACTACGACGTGCTGTACGCCAATGCCGATCAGGATGCCGCGAAGCAGCAGCAGCAGGCGGAGTCCGCCCTCACCTCGGGCGCGGGAGTGCTGGTGCTGGACCCGGTCGACGCGAACGCCGCCGTCAGCATCGTGAACTCGGCCAATGCCAAGGGCGTGCCCGTCATCTCGTACGACCGCCTGATCGCCGGTGGCGACCTGGCGTACTACATCTCGTTCGACAACGAGAAGGTCGGCGTCCTGCAGGCGACCGCGTTCGTCGAAGGGATGCGGGCGACCGAGGACGGCAGCGGCATCCTCATGGTGAACGGCTCGCCGACAGACAGCAACGCGGCGCTGTTCAAGCGGGGCGCCCACAGCATCATCGACGACAGCGGCCTGCGCGTGCTGGCCGAGTACGACACCCCGGGCTGGAACCCCGAGAAGGCGCAGGAGTGGGTGTCGGGGCAGATCGCGCAGCACGGCGGCGCGATCGCCGGGGTCTACGCCGCAAACGACGCCACCGCCGGCGGTGCGATCGCGGCGCTGCGCGTTGCGAACATCGATCCGCTTCCGATCGTGACCGGACAGGATGCCGAGCTGTCGGCGATCCAGCGGATCCTCACCGGCGACCAGTACATGACGGTGTACAAGGCGATCAAGCCGCAGGCGGAGCTCGCCGCCGAGATCGCCGTCAAGCTGCTGCACGGCGAGGAGGTGACGGCACCGCTGGAGATCGAGGGGACTCCAGCCACGCTGCTCGACCCCGTGGCGGTGACGATCGACGACATCATGGACACTGTGGTCGCCGACGGATTCTGGAGCGTCGACGACATCTGCACCCCCGCCTACGCGGATGCGTGCGAAGCTGCCGGCATCGGGTAGGGTCCTGACTCTGGCAGGGGACGGCGGGGGCTGGGAACGACGATGAGGACAGGGCGAGGATGTCGATGACGCACCCGCGGACCGGGCGGCCGCGTGAACGCGTGCTCACGATGCGCGGCATCGGCAAGCGGTTCGGCGCCGTCAAGGCGCTCACCGACGTGGATTTCTGGGTGAACGAGGGCGAGGTCGTGGCGCTCGTGGGCGACAACGGCGCCGGCAAGTCGACCCTCGTCAAGGTACTGGCGGGTGTGCACCCTCCCGACAGCGGATCGATCGAGTTCGACGGCGAAGAGGTCGGCATCGACTCCCCCGCCGACGCCCAGCAGCTCGGGATCGAGACGATCTTCCAGGACCTCGCGCTGTGCGACAACCTCGACGTCGTCGCGAATCTGTGGCTCGGGCGTGAGCTGCGCGACGGTGCCACGCTCGACGAGGTCGACATGGAGCAGCGCACCTGGACGCTGCTGCGCGAGCTGTCGGCCAAGATCCCGTCCGTGCGCGTGCCGGTGGCGTCGCTGTCGGGCGGGCAACGCCAGACCGTCGCCATCGCCCGCTCGCTCATCGGCGAGCCGCGCGTCGTCATCCTGGACGAACCGACGGCGGCACTCGGCGTCGCGCAGACGGCCGAGGTGCTGAACCTCATCGAGCGTCTCCGCGAGCGCGGGCACGGGGTCATCCTCATCAGCCACAACATGGCCGACGTGATGGCGGTCGCCGACCGCGTGGTCGTGCTCCGCCTCGGCCGCAACAACGGCGTGTACAACGTCGCGGACGTCACCAGCGAGACCCTCATCGCGGCGATCACCGGCGCGGTCGACCACTCCGCGGCACCGCGGCGCGTGCCGGAGCGGACGGATGCCGCGCCCGCCGCCGCGCGCGACGACGAGCCCTCCGAGCAGACCTCCGGCGGCACGGTCATCCGCATGCCGCGCGGCGGCG
>NZ_JBJDRL010000096.1:0-10630 GCF_044987475.1 Microbacterium sp. ZW CA_36 | reverse complement strand
GGCGGGGGAGGCGGCGGCGGCGTGTGAGGTCGGGTCCTGAGGACTGCCCGGGCTCCGCGGATCGCGGCGCGGTCAGCCGTCGGGTCCGAGGCGTCGGGACCCCTCCGGCGCGTGCAGCCGGGCGAGGAACAGATCAGTGCCGCGCGGGATGCCGCGGCGGTCGCTGCGTGAGACGATCACGATCACGACCACCGCGATCGGCACCGTCCAGGCCGCCGGCTGCTCGAGGAACGGGCGCAGCGCGGGCAGCCACGCCGAGACGATCCCGCCGCCGAGGATCGCGACGCCCGACAGCACCGCGCCGGTGAGCATGCCGGCGATCGCCCCTCGCGCCGTGAGACCGCGCCACCAGATGCCGAGCAGGAGCACCGGGCACAGCGTCGACGCGGTGAACGCGAAGACGAGCCCCACGCTGCCGGCCAGCCCCGCCGACTCCGTGGCGAGCGCCACGACAAGCGGGACGAACGACGAGAGCACGGCCGCGATGCGGAACCCCCGGACGCTGCCGCCGAGAAGGTCCTGGCTGATCACGCCGGCCAGCGAGACGACGAGACCCGACGACGTGGAGAGGAATGCCGCGAACGCGCCGGCGATGACGAGCGCCGTGAGCACGTCGCCCAGCGGCCCGGCGACCAGCCGGCCCGGCAGCAGCAGGACGAGGGCGTCGGCGTCGCCCGAGGCGGCGAGGTCGGGGGCGAAGGCCCGCCCCAGCAGCCCGAACGCCGTGGGGAACAGGTAGAAGACCGAGAGCATCACGAGCACGATGACGGTCGTGCGTCGTGCCGCCACCCCGTCGGGGTTGGTGTAGAAGCGCACCAGTACGTGGGGGAGCCCCAACGTGCCCAGCAGCAGCGCGACCATGAGTGAGATCGTCCGGTACACCTCGAGTTCGCCGGGACCGGCGCTCGCCGGGAACGCCTCGACGGGCGTCAGCGCCGGCGGCACGTCGCCGACGAGAAGCAGGATCGCGACCACCGGGATCGCGAGTGCCGTGAGCTTCAGCCAGAACTGGAACGCCTGCACGAACGTGATCGACCGCATGCCGCCGGCCGCGACGACGACGGCGACGATCACCGCGACGGCGAGCGAGCCGACCCAGGCGGGGAGGCCGGTGGTGATCCGCACGGTCAGCGCCGCGCCCTGCAGCTGCGGCACGATGTAGAACCAGCCGATGACGATGACGAGGGTGCTCGTCACCCGGCGTGCCCAGACCGAGTCGAGCCGCGCCTCGGTGAAGTCGGGGATCGTGTACGCGCCCGAGCGGCGGAGCGGCGCGGCGACGAACAGCAGCAGCATGAGGTATCCGGCCGTGTAGCCGATCGGGAACCAGAGCGCCGCCGATCCCGTGAGCAGGATGAGGCCGGCGATGCCGAGGAACGACGCTGCCGACAGGTACTCCCCGCCGATGGCGGACGCGTTCCACCACGGCCGCACCGTGCGGCTCGCCACGTAGAAGTCGCTCGTCGTGCGTGAGACCCGCAGGCCGTAGAACCCGATGAGCGCCGACACGATCGCGACGGCCGCGATCGCGATGTAGCCGATGGCGGCGTTCACTCGTCCTCCGTCAGCGACCGGTAGCGCGCCTCATTCCGGGAAGCCGCGCGCAGATAGAGTCCGGCGACGGTGATGGCCAGCGGGTAGACGCCCACGCCGAGCAGCAGCCACGACAGGGGCACACCGGCTACGAACGTGGTGTCCAGCTCGGGTGCGAACGCGATCGCGAGCACGAACAGCGCCGTCGCCGCGGCGAATCCGACCGCGAACACGACCCCGAGTCGCAGCTGCGAGCGGATCAGCGAACGCACATACACTCCGGCGATATCGCTCGTCGGCGCATCGGCCGCGTTGTGCGACACCGGCCGGGCCGAGGCTGCGGGCGACCCTGCGCGCGGCGCGGTCACCCGCACGCGCTGGAGTGGTGCTGCATCCCGAGGCGCGGGGTCGTCGGCGGCGTCGTCGCCGGAGTCTCCGTCGGCGCTGCTGTTCGAGGGGCGCGACGTCATGACCGTGGCCGGATCGTCGTCGACTCGAGTCGATCCCGCAGCGCCGGCAGGAGGCGCCGGCTCACCGGCAGTTCGGCGCCGCCGACGACGACGCTCGGGTGGTCGCCGACGAGCCGGAGGCGCGCGAGGTGCGGGATCGCGACGAGGTACGAGCGGTGGATGCGCACGAACGTGTCGGCCCACTGCCGTTCGAGGTCCGACATCGGCACGCGCACGAGGTAGCTGGCCTCCTCGGTGTGCAGCCGGGCGTAGTCGCCCTGCGCCTGCACGTACCGCACCTCGTCGCGGCGGATCATGCGCGTCGTGCCGCCCAGCGTGACGGCGATCATCTCGGGCTGAGCGGATGCCGCGGCATCCGTCGCCGGCGCAGCCTGAGCCTTCATGGCCTCGACGATGCGGGTGACCGAGCGGTGCAGGCGCTCGGTGCGCACCGGCTTCAGCAGATAGTCGACGGCGGCGAGGTCGAATGCCTCGAGTGCGCTCTCTTCGTCGGCGGTCACGAAGACGAGCGCGGGCCGGCGCTCGAAGCGCTGCAGTGCGCGGGCGAGGTCGAAGCCGTTGAGGCCGGGCATGTGGATGTCGAGGAACGCGGCGTCGACGGGCTCGCGTGTGAGCAGCCGGATCGCTTCGGCGCCCGACGCCGCCTGGTGGATGACGCCGATGCGTGGGTCCTGCCCGAGCAGGAAGGCGAGCTCGTCGATCGCAGGCTGCTCGTCGTCGGCGATGAGCACGGAGATCACCGTTCCCGCCTCCCTTCGGCGGCGGCCGGAGCCGGGGATGCCGCCGTCCGGCCCGCAGCGGAGGAGGATGCCGCGACGCGGCCCGGCTGCGACTTCGGCACGCGCATCCGCACCAGGGTGCCGGCGCCCACATTCGTCTCGACGACCAGCCCGTGCTCGTCGCCGTACACCTGCCGCAGTCGCGCGTCCACGTTGCGCAGGCCCACGTGCTGGCCGGTCGCGACGCCGGCGAGCGCGCTTTCGAGTGCGGCGGGATCGATGCCGACGCCGTCGTCCTCGACGCTGATCTCGGCGAACGCGCCCTGGTCGGATGCCTCGATCGTGATGCGTCCACCGCCCTCCTTGCCTTCGAGCCCGTGCCTCACCGCGTTCTCGACGAGTGGCTGGATCGAGAGGAACGGCACGACCGTCGAGAGGACCTCCGGGGCGATCTGCAACGTCACCTTCAGTCGGTCGCCGAACCGTGCGCGCTCGAGCTTCAGATAGCTGTCGATCGAGCGGAGCTCCTCGGCCACCGTGGTGAAGTCGCCGTGCCGGCGGAACGAGTAGCGGGTGAAGTCGGCGAACTCGAGCACCAGCTCCCGTGCTTTGGCCGGGTCGGTGTTGATGAACGAGGCGATCGCGTTCAGCGAGTTGTAGATGAAGTGCGGGCTGATCTGCGCGCGCAGCGCGCGCACCTCGGCCTCGGCGAGCGCGGCCCTCGAGGCGTCGAGCTCGCCGAGCTCGACCTGAGCTGCGACCCAATCCGCCACCTCGCCGGTCGCGCGCACGAGACCGGCCCGCACACGCGGGGCGAAGGCGACGATTGCTCCGGCGGGCACGCCGCCCGCGAGGATCGGCGCGGCGACGACATCCGTCTCCCGGTCGCCGATCCGGATCCGCCGCTGCAGCTGCGGACGGTTCGACGCGCGCGCCTCAGCGGCGAGCCGTCCCGCGACCTCACGGACGGCGTCGTCCCCCTCGACCGTCACATGGCCCGCCGGGTCGACGAGCGCAAGCGTCTCGCACCCGAGGAGCGCCCGCAGATGCCGCCCGGCTCGCGTGGCGTCGCCCTCGGCGATGCCGCCGCGGAGGTGTTGGGCGGCGCGGCTCGCGAGGTGAAGCGTCTGATACGTCGCCTGTTCGACGTCGGTGCCGAGATCCTTCGATGCGACGATGCGCCGCAGCAGGATGACCACTCCGACCGCCAGCGCCCCGGCGACGACGCCGGCGGCAGCGGCGAGCAGCATCGACTCGGGCATGCGGCCAGCGTAGCCGTCGTTCGTCGTCGCCGATCCGCCGTTCGTCGCACCGTGGATGCCGTTCACCGACGACGAGCGGCGGCCACCCCCGGCCCGCCCGGCCGCGCGCGAGCATGGTCGCACTGTCAACGCAGCGGCGCGGCCGACGGCCCGCCGACCCCCCTCGAAGGAGAGACGTCATGGGCAACGAAGCCCCGCGCGCCGCCATAGATCTCGCAGAGGTCGACTACGGCGCGGTCCAATCATCATCCGAGTTCCAACGGCTCCGGCGCACGCATCGGAGCTTCGTCTTCCCCGTTCTGGGCGCATGCCTCGCCTGGTACTTCGCCTACGTGCTGCTCGCCACCTATGCGCACGACTTCATGTCCACCCGAGTGTTCGGAAGCGTCAACATCGCGATGGTGCTCGGCATGGCCCAGGTGGTCACCACCTTCGCCGTGACGACCTGGTACGTGCACTACGCCAACCGTCGCCTCGACCCGCTCGCGGAAGAGATCCGCGACGAGATCGAGACCGGCACCTTCGAGTCCGGCGCTCTGGAGAACGAGGAGGCACGCTGATGCTGCACTTCGAAGCGGCGAGTACCTCGCCCGGCGAGCCCTGGCTCAACATCGCCATCTTCGGCGCGTTCGTCGCGGTGACGATGGTCATCGTGTTCCGCGCCAGCCGGAACAACAAGACGGCCGCCGATTACTACGCCGCAGGGCGGTCGTTCACCGGCGGCCAGAACGGCGCAGCCATCGCCGGCGACTACCTGTCTGCGGCGTCGTTCCTGGGCATCGTCGGCGCGATCGCGATGACAGGGTACGACGGGTTCCTCTACTCGATCGGGTTCCTGGTGGCCTGGCTGGTGGCGCTCCTCCTCGTCGCGGAGCTCCTGCGCAACACGGGCAAGTTCACGATGGCCGACGTGCTGTCGTTCCGCCTCAAGCAGCGTCCGGTGCGTATCGCCGCGGCCACGACGACGCTCGTCGTCTGCTTCTTCTATCTGCTCGCGCAGATGGCGGGTGCCGGTGGTCTGGTCTCGCTGCTGCTCGGCATCGGCGACCAGCTCGGTCAGGCTCTCGTCATCACGGTGGTGGGCGCGCTGATGATCCTCTACGTGCTCATCGGCGGCATGAAGGGCACCACGTGGGTGCAGATCATCAAGGCGGTGCTGCTCATCGTCGGCGCCGGCGTGATGACCGTGTGGGTGCTGGCGATCAACGGGTTCGACTTCTCCGCGCTTCTCGACAAGGCCGTCGCGGTCGCCGAGAACCCGGCGATCCTCGACCCGGGTCTGAAGTACGGCGTATCGGAGGTCGCGAAGATCGACTTCCTCTCGCTCGGCCTCGCCCTCGTGCTGGGTACGGCCGCACTGCCCCATGTACTCATGCGGTTCTACACCGTGCCCACGGCCAAGGAGGCCCGCAAGTCGGTGGTCTGGGCCATCTGGCTGATCGGCATCTTCTACGTGTTCACGCTGGTGCTCGGCTATGGCGCGGCGGCCCTCGTCGGCCCGGCGGTCATCGCGGCCGCCCCCGGCGGCCCGAACTCGGCGGCACCGCTGCTCGCGTTCTCGCTCGGAGGACCGCTGCTGCTCGGCCTCATCTCGGCGATCGCGTTCGCGACGATCCTCGCGGTGGTCGCCGGTCTCACCATCACGGCAGCGGCTTCGTTCGCGCACGACATCTATGCGTCGGTCGTGAAGAAGGGCAAGCCCGAGCCGGGCGCCGAGGTCAAGGTCGCGCGCCGCACGGTGGTCATCATCGGCATCGTCGCGATCGTGGGCGGCATCGGCGCGAACGGCCAGAACGTGGCGTTCCTGGTCGCGCTCGCCTTCGCCGTCGCGGCGTCGGCCAACCTGCCGACCATCGTGTACTCGCTCTTCTGGAAGCGCTTCACGACGAAGGGCGCCCTGTGGAGCATGTACGGCGGTCTCGCCTCGGCGATCCTGCTCATCGTGTTCTCGCCGGTGGTCTCGGGATCTGAGACGTCGATGCTCAAGACCGAGGCGATCAACTTCGCCTGGTTCCCGCTGTCGAACCCCGGCATCATCTCGATCCCGCTCGCATTCCTGCTGGGTTGGATCGTGAGCGTGCTCGACAAGACGCCCGAGGACGCGGCCAAGCAGTCCGAGATGGAGGTGCGCTCGCTCACCGGCATCGGTGCCGAGAAGGCGGTCAACCACTAGAAGTCCCCGCGGATGCGAGGGCCGGTCGGGACGTTCCCGACCGGCCCTTGTTGTTGCGGCCATGTCGGCGCGTTCGGGCTTCGGGTCTCACGGCGCCCCGCTATGCCGATCTCACTCGCAGGTCGTTGTGGAGCACCCGGTTGGCGGATCGCCAGGGTCTTCGTTGATCCACCCACGTCGGTGGCCGCACCTGGGGGACGCCGTCGAGCATGCGGATCTCCCACCCGCTGGTCTCGATGGTCCGGTGGTGATGCCAGCAGAGCATCACGCCGTTGTCGACCTGGGTCGGTCCGCCCCTCGCGTACTCGACGACGTGGTGGATCTCGCACCACGCGGCGCGGACCCGGCATCCGGGGATCACGCAGCCGCCGTCGCGAGCGGCGATGGCCTTGCGCTGCCAATGCGTGAACACCCGGTCGGTGACCGCAAGGGCCCTGATCCGGCCGTTGGCGCCGAGCGCGACACGATGGATGGTGCCGTGGCACCCGATGTGACGCGCGAAGGTCGCGGATACCGGCACCTCGCCGTCCGGCCCGTCGACGAAGGCGACGCCGTCTGCGCGCTCCAGCTGATCTGCGGCCACGGTGACCATGAGAGTGGGCGGAGCGCCGCCCAGCGTTGGGCTGTCGGCGGACGCCGCCGCCGCGGCGAGGAGTCCGGCGAACGCGTCGTGCCGCTTCTGGTCGGCGGTCCGCGGATCGCGGACGTGCTCGTCCGCGGCCGACTCGCCGGCGCCCGACGGCTCGACGTCGACGAACCGCGGAGCGCGGTCCTGGACGCGGGGAATGAGCTGGGCGTCGAGCAGCCGTTGCAGGGCGGCAGCGACGTCGGCGGTCACGTTGCCGTGCAAGGGGAAGAGGCTGTTGCGTTCGCGTCCGAGCCGAAAGGTGCGCATGCGTTCGCTGTCTTCGTCGGGCAGTGTCCCGTCGGGATCGAGGAACAGCGCCCACGTCTGGGCCATGATCCGCAGCTCGTAGATGCTGCACGGCGGGGCGCCGGATTCGCCAACGGCAGCCTGCACGAGCTCGGCCTCGGCGGCGGCGAGGTCGTCGGCGCTGCACCTCCGCTGAAGGGGCCGCAGCGCATCCATGATCGTGGTGACGGCATCGAGGCTGAGCCGCCCCGTTGCGAGCTCGCGCCGCGCGTGGTCGAGCGGCGCCGGCCGATCCTGTCCGGTGAGCGTGGGTCGTGTCGTGACAGCACGAGCGGTGCGCAGGCGCGCGCGAGCCGTCGCGTTCGAGACGTGAGCGGCACGCTCCAGCAGCTCGATCGGGCTGTCGCAGCCGAACGCCGCCGTCAGCGTGACGTCGGCGGCACCCGGTTCGCTGCGTCGCCCCACCTCTCCGGCGATGCCGAGGCGTGCGGCATCCGCCCATCGGCCGATCTCTTCGACCACCTTCAGTGTCTCGACGAGATCGTGGTCGGAGAGCGCGCGATGCCCTTCGCGATCAAGCGGCTCCCTCAGAGCGTCGCCGAGCACCGCTGCGATGTCGCGGAGGTCGGCGAGTGGGAAGGTCATACCCCCATCATGCCGAGGGGTTCCGACATCCCTGAGGGGGAAATCGCAGGTCAAGCGCAATTTCTGCGGACAACTCACGAGGACGAGCGAACCGCGTCTGCTGTGGAGGAGGCGCCGCCGCCGAGGGCAAGAGTAAGGGCCGGTCGGAGAGGCTACCGACCGGCCCTTGTCCCTTGCACCAAGAGTGTCCTGCAATCACATGTCGGTAGCTGCCACAGCAAAACAACTACCGTGCAAGCACTCTATAACGGCGAGGTAACGAAGGGAAGGGTTCGTCGTTATCTTTTTGTGATTCATTTCCTGGGAGTCCGCCTTCGCCCCAATCGGCATCCTCTCGTCGCTGACTGGCACCCTGCGTCGCCCACAATGGTCAGACCGAGAGGAGCCGCTGTGATGAGCATCCGAGATCGTGTTGCCCGGAGCGAGCCGTTCGCCCCCGCTGCTGATCGCTTCGCCGTGGTGGCGCTGTTCCGGCCTGCGGAGGATGGCGCGTCGTTCAGCCGGAGCGCCTGGCCGGCTCACGTGACGCTGTGCTCGAATAGGAGGGCAGCCTGCGTCGCAGTGGTGCGGCTGACGGGAGACGACGCGACGATCGTCGCGGCGTTCGCATTGCCGGACGAAGGGATCGGCGTCAACGCGGACATCCCTGGCCCCGCCGCACCCGGAGTGCCGAGGCTCGCACGCCGCGACGTCGGGCCGGCGCAGCCCGACGTCACGCCGCCGAACGCGCTCGGAGACGCATGAACGCCGGCAGGCGCATCCTCGTCGCGACGGATCTCGACGGAACACGGCGGCGAGCGTGACGTCGACGTACGGGTTCCCCTTGTCGGGGCCGCGCAGCACGATCTCGTGCAGTCCCCAGCGCTCGACCGCTTTGGGGTTCGCCGACGTCTCGCCCTGTGCCACCGGCATGGTCGCCGCCGTCGCGGGACCGGCGCCGCCGATCGCTGCGGCGGCTCCCAGGATCGCGGCGCCCGTCAGGACCGTTCGTCGTGTGATCTCCATCGATCATCCTCCAGATGACTTTCGAGGTGGATTGCTTTCTGGTCCAGCCTAGGAACGAAGTGAGTATTCTCGCTACCTCGTATAAACATGCACCGCTGGAACCGGGCCACCTGGACGGTCACGCAGGTCGCGAATGCGCGCCATCCGACGTGCGTGGTTGGCTTGTCGCGTGGAGCTGCAGCGCGTTCGGACGGAGCACGTGCCGGCGCTCGCCGTGTTCCTGCGGACCGTCGACCTGACCGTGAGCGGCCTCGACGCGCCCACCGTGCGCCTCTGGGTGATGCGCGACGCGGACGGCGATGTCGTCGGCAGCACCGGATACGAGATCAGCGACGACGGGCGGCACGCGCTCATCCGCAGCGTCGCGGTGAGTCCGGACGACCGCGCCGCAGGCACCGGAACGCGGCTCGCCCGGTTCGCGTTCGACCGCGCCGCCGATGAGGGCGCCCGGCAGGCGTGGCTGTTCAGTCGACGCTCGGGCCCGTTCTGGCAGCGCCTGGGCTTCACTCCCGCCGACCGCGGCGAGATCGCGCGGGTGCTCGCGAGCACCCATCAGGTGCAGCTGTTCCGGCAGACCGGTCAGCTCGACCGGGAAGTGGCGTGGTCGCGCCCGCTCGATCCGCCGAACTGAGGCGGTGCGGTAGCCGGCGCTCCCGCCGGCGACCGCCTCGCTTCTCACCGAGTCGTTTCCCGGGCCGTCCTGCTTGGTTCCCGACGCCACCCTGCGACGCACTGGCCCTTGACCTCGGCATCCAAATGTGTACAGTGTGAACATACGCACTCGCACACTCGGAGGTTCCGATGCAGAGCACGACCCAGCAAGCCCTTCCGCCCGTCGTCGATGCCGAGACGTGGCGCCGCGAGCTCGCCGAGCTCCGCCTCCGCGAGAAGGCGGCGACGCGCGAACTCGACGCGATCGCCGCGCAGCGACGCCGGCTGCCGATGGTCGAGCTGCCCGACTACACCCTCGTCGGCAAGGACGGACCCGTGCGCCTGGCCGACGTCTTCGAGGGCAGGTCGCAGCTCATCGTCTACAACCACATGTGGTTCGAGGGCAAGGAATGGCACTGCCCCGGCTGCACCGGTCTCACCTCGCAGTACACGCGTCTCGATTTCCTCGAGGCGTACGATGCCCGCTTCGTGATCGTGACCCAGGGTCCGATCGACGAGGCGCTCGCGTACCGCGAGAAGACCGGCAACCGCATGGAGTGGTACTCGACAGCCGACAGCCCGTTCGGCGCCGACATGGACGCGCCCGCCGGCGGCGGGTTCGCCGTGAACGTCTTCCTCCGCGACGGCGACACGGTGTACCGCACGTGGCACACGAACGGCCGTGGCACCGAGCAGCTGAGCCACACGTTCCCGCTCATCGATCTGCTGCCGTACGGCAGGCAGGAGGTGTGGCAGGACTCGCCGGAGGGGTGGCCGAAGTCCGACACCTACGACGGCTGGTTCACGTCGCAGAAGATCGCCGAGCTGTACGGCCCGGGTTCGGCGCGCGACTGAGAGCGGGATGCCGCGCCCCGCGACTGCGGCCGGGGCGCGGCATCCTGCGTCATATCGCGCACCGGCGCTCGCTCAGCGGCCGGTGGCGCGACGGATCAGTACCAGTCGGTGGCCTGCGAGTGACCCCACGCGGCGCAGGGGGTGCCGTACGAGCCGGCGATGTAGCCGAGGCCCCAGGCGATCTGCGTCGTGGCGTTGGTCTGCCAGTCGGCGCCGGCGCTGGCCATCTTGTTGCCGGGGAGCGACTGCGGGATGCCGGTGGCGCCGCTTCCGGAGTTGTAGGCCTGGTAGTTCCAGCCCGACTCCTTGTTCCACAGCGACTCGAGGCACGAGAACTCGCCGTCGCCCCAGCCGTACTGCGATGCGGCCATCTGGCGTGCGGTCGCCTTGGCGCCGTCGGGCGTGTTGGCGGCGGCGAGGGCGGCAGCTGCCGCCCTCGCCGC
>NZ_JBJDRL010000095.1:0-10850 GCF_044987475.1 Microbacterium sp. ZW CA_36 | reverse complement strand
GACGATGAGCTTGCGCTGCAGCGTCCACGGCGCGCGGCGGGGGAGCCGTTCGTCGGCGGGGGAGTCGGGGCCGGCCCCGGCGGGGGGTGCGGATTCATCGACGGATGCCGAGGCGACCGCGGCGGCATCCGTCCCCGGCTTCGTCCCGCTGGGCTCCGACCCGGTCCCGTCGGTCACTGGGGCGCCTTGATCATGTAGCCGACGCCGCGGACGGTGTGGATGAGCGGCTCGCGGCCGGCGTCGATCTTCTTGCGCAGGTACGAGATGTAGAGCTCGACGACGCTGGAGCGCCCGCCGAAGTCGTAGTTCCACACGCGGTCGAGGATCTGCGCCTTCGACACGACGCGGCGCTGGTTGCGCATGAGGTAGCGGAGCAGCTCGAACTCGGTCGCGGTGAGCTCGATCTCCTCGCCCGAGCGCTCGACCTCGTGGCTGTCCTCGTTCAGGGTGAGGTCGCCCACGCGGAGGATCGGCTCCGCCCCCGCGGCGTGAGCGGTGCCGGCGCGGCGCATGAGGCCGCGCAGGCGCGCCACGACCTCCTCGAGGCTGAACGGCTTCGTGACGTAGTCGTCACCGCCCGCGGTGAGGCCGGCGACGCGATCGCTCACGGCATCCTTCGCGGTGAGGAACAGCACCGGGACGTCGTCGCCCGCCTGCCGTAGGCGCTGCAGCACGGCCATGCCGTCGAGGTCGGGCATCATGATGTCGAGCACCATGGCGTCGGGCTCGAACTCGCGTGCGGACTGCAGCGCCTCGAAGCCCGAGCCGGCCGTCCGCACCTCCCACCCCTCCATGCGCAGCGCCATCGACAGCAGGTCGGTGAGCATCTGCTCGTCGTCCACCACGAGCACGCGGAGGTTCGAGCCGTCGGGACGCAGCAGGGCGGGTGCGGGGTTGGTCATGCGTCCATTGTGGATGCGTTCCTATGTGGTTCCTATGGCGCGCGCTATGCGCCGGCTGTGAAAACCGCTCGTCTCCGCGAGACCCCAGTGGCGGGACGAGACCGAGGGGAAACCCCAGGGTCTCGTCCTGCTGCTGGGGTCTCGCGGTTCATAAGGTCTCCATAGGCGCCGCTGGGGGTGTGCATCACGGCCCTTCGTAGCGTCCCCTCGACGGCGGCATTCCGCCCGCCAGGAGGAGACCCATGTACATGACCTATCTGCGGCGGGAGCTGGCCGGCCGCAAGAAGCAGACGATCATCGTGGCCGCCGGCCTCGCGATCGCCATCGCGCTCGTGATGATCGTGAACTCGCTCGCCGCCGGCGTGAGCGCCGCGCAGGCGCAGGCGCTCGAGTCGGTGTACGGCGTGGGCACCGACCTCACGGTCACGGGTGCCCAGGCCGAGCCCGGGCAGGGCGCCGCGCGGTTCGACTTCGGCGAGGACGGCGGCGAGACCGCCGACGACGGCACGACCGAGCTCAGCCAGTCGCGGCTGGTGACCGAGCCGATGCGTTCGACCCTCGACGCCACGACGCTCGACACGGTGGCCGCCGTCGACGGCGTGGAGTCGGCATCCGCTGCCCTCAGCCTCACGAACATGACCTTCTCGGGCGAGCTGCCGCAGCGGCCCGACGGCTCAGGCGACGACGCCACCCAGGCGCAGCCTCCGCAGCAGACCGAGGGCGGCGGCGGCTTCGGCGGCGGCTCGTTCGGCGTCGACTCGTTCACGGTGCTCGGCATCGACCCGGCGGCCGACGCCGTGGGCCCGCTTTCCGCGGTGGAGCTCAGCGACGGACGCGGCCTCGAGGCGTCCGACGAGGGCGCGTACGTCGCCGTGCTCGATGCGACCTACGCCACGACCGCGGGCCTCGCAGTGGGCGACACCATCGACGTCGGCGGCCAGGACTTCGAGATCGTCGGCCTCGTGGCCTCGACGTCCGACGAGGCCGACACCGCGTCGAACGCCTACATCCCGCTCGACGTCGCCCAGGAGCTCTCGGGGGCCGGCGACGTGATCTCGACGGTGTATGTGCAGGCAGAGTCCTCCGACGCGATCTCGTCGGTGCAGACGGCGCTCCAGGAGGACCTGCCCGACGCCACCGTGAGCTCGCAGTCCGATCTCGCCTCGACCGTGTCGGGGTCGCTCTCGAGCGCTTCGTCGCTCATCACGAGCCTCGGCACGTGGCTGTCGCTCATCGTGCTCGCCGTCGCACTCGTCCTCGCGGTGCTGTTCACGATCTCGGGCGTGTCGCGCCGCACGCGCGAGTTCGGCACGCTCAAGGCGATCGGCTGGTCCAACGGCCGCGTCGTCGGCCAGGTGGCGGGCGAATCGGTCGTCCAGGGCCTCATCGGCGGTGTCGTCGGTCTCGTGATCGGCTTCGCCGGCATCCTCGCCATCAACGTCATCGCCCCGACCATCTCGACGGCGCCCTCGACCCAGAGCTTCGGGCCCGGCGGCGACGGCGCCCAGATGCCCGGCGGAGGCCCCGGCACGTTCGGGAACGCCGTCATGCAGCAGACCGGCGCCGACATCGTGCTGCAGGCACCGGTCACGCTCTGGGTCGTCGTCGCGGCGGTCGGCATCGCCGTGCTCGGCGGACTCGTCGCCGGCGCCTTCGGCGGCTGGCGCGCTGCGCGGCTGAGCCCCGCCGAAGCTCTCCGATCCGTGGGCTGAGGCATCCCGTGTCCGGCACCATCCCCACCGCACCCGATTCCACTTCCACGAAGGGAGAGCACGTCATGACCATGATCGACATGGAGGCCGCCTCGGCTCCGGATGCCGCAGCCGCGGCGCAGTACCGGCTCGAGGGCGTCACCCGCACGTACACCCAGAAGGGCCGTGTCGTGAAGGCACTCGCCGGCGTCGACCTCACGATCGACGCGGGAGACTTCGTCACGATCCAGGGGCCCACCGGCGGTGGCAAATCGACGCTGCTGCAGCTGCTGGGCGCGCTCGACCGCCCGAGCAGCGGCTCCGTGCATCTCGGTGAGATCGACATCGCGACCGCGAGCAACCGCGAGCTCGGCCGCATCCGCGCGCACGAGATCGGGTTCGTGTTCCAGGGGTTCAACCTCATCCCGACGCTCACGGCGCATGAGAACGTCGACATGGCGCTGGAGCCGCTGGGACTCTCCCGGGACGAGCGCGCCACGCGGGTCGCCGAGGCCCTCGCGCACGTCGGCCTGGCCGAGCGCGCGGACCACCGGCCCGGCGAGCTGTCGGGAGGCCAGCAGCAGCGGGTCGCGATCGCGCGGGCGATCGTCAAGCGCCCGCGCGTGCTCCTCGCCGACGAGCCCACCGGAAACCTCGACGAGAGCATGCGCGACGAGATCCTCTCGGTGCTGCAGGCGCTCAACGACGAAGGGCTCACGCTCATCGTCGTCACGCACGACTCGGCCGTCGCGCGCCGCGCGCGGCGCCGGCTGCGGCTCGACAAGGGGACGGTGCGCGACATCACGCGCTGACGGGCGGCGTCCTCCGCAGATCAGCCCGCCGAGCGGGCATGGGCCGCGATGCGATCGAAGAGCGCGTCGCGGCCCTCGTCGATCCGCTGCTCCTCCGGGTGCGCGTCGTAATAGGCGAGGATGCGGCGGGCGCCCTCGTCGAAGGTCACCGTCGTGCGGAACTCGGGCACCAGCTGCGTCACCTTCGACGAGTCGAACAGCATGGAGTGGGCCTTGTCGCCGATGAGCGTGGGTCCGAGGTCCGGCGCGAACGCCGCGATCGTGTCGGAGGCGACGTGCACGAGGTCGGGGGAGTCGACGCCGGCGGCGTCGGCCAGCCAGCCGTAGATCTGGTTCCAGGTCGGTGCGTGCGTGCCGGTGATCGTGAATGCCTCGCCGATCGCCGCCGGATTGCCGAGCAGCCCGGTGAACGCGACCGCGAAGTCGTCCGAGTGCGTGATGGTCCACTGGCTCGTCCCGTCGCCGTGGACGATGACGGGACGGCCGGCGCGAATGCGCGCGATGTCGGTCCAGCCGCCGAGGGTCGGCAGCAGCCGCTCGTCGTAGGTGTGCGACGGCCGCACGATGGTCACCGGCAGGCCGCGCTCGCGATGTGCGGCGACGAGGACGTCCTCGCAGGCGATCTTGTCGCGCGAGTACTGCCAGAACGGGTTGCGCAGCGGCGTCGACTCGGTCACCGGCACCCTGCGCGGCGGCTTCTCGTACGCGGAGGCCGAGCTGATGAAGACGTACTGCCCGGTGCGTCCCTCGAACAGCTCGAGGTCGGTCGCGATGTGCTCGGGCGTGAAGGCCAGGAACTCGGCGACGACGTCGAACCGGCGGTCGCCGAGGGCGGTGCGCACTGAGCTCGGATCGCGCACATCCGCCTCGATCGACTCGACCTGCGGCGGCAGCGGACGTCGTGCGCTGCCGCGGTTGAGGACCGCGACCTCGTGCCCGAGAGCCACGGAGCGGCGAACGCACGCCGCGCTGATCGTTCCGGTACCGCCGATGTAGAGGATGCTCGTCACCCACGCGAGCCTACGCCCGGACGCAGGCGTCCCGGCGGAAGGCGCTCCCTCGCTGACGGCGAACATCTTCCCCGATGTCGGCGGTGAGCCCTAGCGTTGCGATCATGAGCAACGACGACCTCAGCGCCGGTTCCGTCGGCACCGTCATCCGTCCGGGCGATTCCGAATGGGAATCCGCCCGCCGTTTCCACTCCGGCATCGGCGAGCCCGCTGCCGTGATCCGCGCCGCCAGCGTCGATGACGTGCGCGGCGCCGTCCGCTACGCCTCCGCCGAGCGGCTCGAGATCATGATCCGCGGCGGCGGCCACAGCGCCTGGGGCGGCGTGCCCGGCGGCCTCACCCTCGACATCTCCGCGCTCGACGCCGTCGAGGTCGACGGCACCCGCGTGCGCGTGGGCGGCGGTGCACTGTGGGGCGCGGTCGCCCACACGCTCGCCGAACGCGGCCTGGGGCTCAGCTCCGGCGACACGGCATCGGTCGGCGTCGGCGGTCTCACCCTCGGCGGCGGCATCGGCTGGATGGTGCGGGCCTGGGGACTGGCCGCCGACCAGCTCGTGGGTGCGCAGCTCGTCACCGCCCGCGGCGAGGTGGTCGAGGTGACCGAGACCTCTCATCCGGAGCTCTTGTGGGCGCTCCGCGGCGGCGGCGGCAACTTCGGCGTCGTGACGCGGTTCGACTTCGAGGCGCACCCTCTCGACGGCGTCGTGCACGCCGTCTACGGACTCGAGGGCGATGCGCGCCCCGTCCTGCGCGTACTGCGTGAGGTCATGGCGGACGCCCCGCGCGATCTCACCGTCACCTACATGGACGTCCCGGCGATGGACCCGAATGCGCCGGCAGGCGCCTCTATCACGGCGGTCTGGGTCGGCACCGACGAGGATGCCGCGCGTCGCGCGCTGGCGCCCCTGGCGAGTGCGCCCGGGGTCACCGAGCGGGACTTCGGGGTGCAGGACTATCCCGACGTCCTGATGGAGGCCCCCGAGTTCGACCCCGAGCAGCCGATGCCGGGGTTCGTCGGCGGCAACACACTGCTCGGCGTCCTCGACGACGAGGCGATCGATCGTCTCGCCGCCTTCCGGGAACAGCGTCCCGCCTCTGTCGTGATGCTGCGTTCGCTGGGCGGCGCGTACGCAGACGTGGCGCAGGACGACTCGGCCTTCCCCGCGCGGGACGCGACATGGTTCGCGATGGCCGGCGCGTTCGACATCCCCGGCATGCTCGACGACGCGGGGCGTGCAGAGGCGAACGCCGCGTGGGAGGCCATCGAGGCCAAGGGGTCAGGCGTCTACGGCAACTTCACCGTCTCGACGGCCGACACGATCGTCCAGCGCATGTACCCGCCGGCGACCATGGCCCGCCTCGCCGCGATCAAGCGCGCGTGGGACCCGGGCAACGTGTTCTGCCGCAACCACAACGTGAAGCCCGTGCCCGACGGTCACGCCGGCTGAGACTCCGCGCCGCGCAGGCAGACGGCGAGGGCGGACCCCCGTGATGGGGATCCGCCCTCGCCGTGTGCGGGACGCGTCGGTCCGACGCGTCGCGGTCAGTGGGTGTCTTCGGCTTCGATCTCGGTGCGGTCGCCCGACCACAGCGTGTGGAAGGTGCCTTCCTTGTCGATGCGCTTGTAGGTGTGGGCGCCGAAGAAGTCGCGCTGGCCCTGGATGAGGGCGGCTGGGAGGCGCTCGGCGCGGAGTCCGTCGTAGTACGACAGCGACGACGAGAACGCGGGGGCGGGGATGCCGGCGCCCGCCGCCGTCGACACGATGCGGCGCCACGCGCCCTGCGCGCGGCCGAGGGCCTCGACGAAGTAGGGCGCGGTGAGCAGCACTGCCAGGTCGGGCGTCTCGCCGTACGCGTCGGCGATGCGGTTGAGGAACTGGGCGCGGATGATGCAGCCGGCGCGCCAGATCTTCGACACGGCGCCGAGGTCGATCTGCCAGTCGTACTCGGCGGCGCCGGCGCGGATCTCGTCGAAGCCCTGCGAGTAGGCGACGATCTTCGACGCGTACAGCGCGAGGCGCACGTCCTCGATGAACGCGTCGGTGTCCTCGACGGCCAGGCCTTCCTCCGGACCGGGGAGCTCGCGCGAGACCTCGCGCTGCTCGGGGTGCGACGACAGCGATCGGGCGAACGTGGCCTCGGCGATGCCCGACACCGGGACGCCCAGCGACAGCGCGGTCTGCACGGTCCAGGCGCCGGTGCCCTTGGCGCCGGCCTGGTCGAGGATGACGTCGACGAGCGGCTTGCCGGTGGCGGCATCCACCTGGCGCAGCACCTCCGCGGTGATCTCGATGAGGTACGACTCCAGCTCGCCGCGGTTCCACTCGGCGAACACGTCGGCGATCTCGGCCGGCGTCTTGCCGGTGCCGCGCCGGATGAGGTCGTAGGCCTCGGCGATGAGCTGCATGTCGGCGTACTCGATGCCGTTGTGCACCATCTTGACGAAGTGCCCGGCGCCGTCGTGGCCGATGTGCGTGACGCACGGCTCGCCCTCGGCGACCGCCGCGATCGACTTCAGGATCGGGCCGAGTGTGATCCACGACTCATCCGAGCCGCCGGGCATGATCGACGGGCCGAGGAGGGCGCCCTCCTCGCCGCCGGAGATGCCGGCGCCGACGAAGTTGATGCCGGTCTCGCGCACAGCCTTCTCACGGCGGATCGTGTCGGTGAACAGCGCGTTGCCGCCGTCGACGATGATGTCGCCCGGCTCGAACACCTCGACCAGCGCGTCGATGACGGCGTCGGTCGGCCGCCCGGCCTTGACCATGATGATCGCGGCGCGCGGCTTCTGCAGCGACGCGGCGAACTCCTCGTACGAGAACGCGGGCACGAAGCCGGCCTCGGGGTGCGTGGCGAGCAGCTCGTCGGTCTTCGACCGGCTGCGGTTGTGCACCGCGACGGTGTTGCCCTCACGGCTGGCGAGGTTGCGGGCGAGGTTGGACCCCATCACCGCGAGACCCACGACGCCGATGTTCGCCGTCGCTACACGATCGGCGTCGGGCCCCTGGGGCTCCGGGGTCTGGCGGGCCACATCCTCGGGTGCCGGTGCGGCCTCGTGTGCCGTCGTCGCCTCGTCAGGAGCCTGGTCCTGATCCGTCGAGATGTTGGTCTCGGCCTGATTGCCGCTCGCTGAAGGGTCGTTCGAAGACACACGCGCTCCTGAGGTTAGATCGTCTCTTTCAGCCTAGAGTCTGGCGCGTCCGTGTTACACCGCAGCGGCGGGATGCTCACACCCGGCCCCGGCAAGGTGTGACGCGTTGCCGGCCGTCGGCTACCGTGGCCGTCGTGACCGAGCCCTCGCATCCCGAGCCCGCCCCGCCGGGTGCCTCCGGTTCGCGCCCCGAGCCCGAGGGGCGCATCGTGGTGATGGGCCCGAGCGGTTCGGGCAAGTCCGCCGTGGGGCTGGCGCTGGCGCGGCGGCTCGGGCTGGCGTTCGTCGACGCCGACGACCTGCATCCTGCCGCCAATGTCGCGAAGATGGCAGCCGGCATCCCGCTCGACGACGAGGACCGGATGCCGTGGCTCGACGTCGTCGCCGCGACGCTGCACGATGCGCGCGGGGGAGCGGTGATGGCCTGCTCGGCGCTCGCCCGCCGCTATCGCGACCGCATCCGCGCGGGCGCCGCGGGAGTCGTCTTCGTGGAGCTGCGGGTGCCGCAGGACGAACTGGCCCGCCGCATGGGGTCACGCGAGCACTTCATGCCGTCGTCGCTGCTGGCCTCGCAGCTGCGCACCCTCGAGCATCTCGAGCCGGATGAACCGGGAGTCGTCGTCGCGGGGGATCCGCCGCTGACCGAGGTCGTGGATGCGGCGGTGGCGGCGCTCGAGCGGTATCAGTCCTTGCGGTAGCCCTGGCGCCCGAGGCTCCAGAACGCCAGCGCGGTCCCGAGGGCACCGACTGCGGCCATGGCGCCGATGAGCCAGAGAAGAGCGTGGCTCCAGAAGCCGTAGTCCATGGGGTCCTCCGTGGGGAGCGGGAAGCAGGTGCGTTCCTCATCGTAGCGGGGGCGCTGGTAGACTCGTGTCGAACTTCGGCGAGGGATGCCTCGCGCCTGTCGATTCCGGTGGGCTGCGGCATCCGTGATCGACGCAGTGATGCCGGCCCAACGGGCTTTCCTCACGCGCGTGCGTTCGAGTCGAAGACACCCCGAATACCCCGGGCCCGCCACCGCGCAGGCCGAGTCAGAACGGCCACGCGCCGCAGCTTACCGGGCCAGTGCGCCCACAAGGAGAACCCCATGTCGTCCGAGCCCGATACCAAGGTCCAGGCCGAGTTCCGCGAGAGCTTCGGCAAGGGCTTCGCCCGCCGCCTCCGCGCTGCCGGCAAGATCCCCGCCGTCATCTACGGTCACGGCACCGACCCCGTGCACGTCGCGCTGCCCGGCCACCAGGTCTCGCTGCTCATCCGCCGCGCCAACGCGGTGCTCGAGCTCGACCTCGACGGCAAGTCGCAGCTCACGCTTGTCAAGGACGTGCAGAAGGACCCGGTGCACCAGGTCATCGAGCACATCGACCTGCTCGTCGTGAAGAAGGGCGAGAAGGTCGAGATCGAGGTGCCGATCGTCGTCGTGGGCGAGTCCGCCCCCGGCACCATCGCGAACCTCGACAACACGACGGTCACCCTGCAGGCCGAGGCGACGCACATCCCCGAGCACATCGAGGTCGACGTCGAAGGCCTCGAGGACGGCACGCACGTCACTGCCGCCGACCTGAAGCTGCCGAAGGGCTCGGTGCTGATCGCCGACGCCGAGCTGCTCATCGTCGCCATCTCGGTCCCGGCTGCGACGCTCGCCGCCGAGGATGAGATCGCCGAGGCTGATGCCGAGGTCGCCGCCGAGCAGGCCGAGGCTTCGGAAGAGTCCGCCTCCGAGTAATCCCTTTCACGAAGTCGAGGGGGTGCGGATGCCGCACCCCCTCGCTCCGTCTCACCGGGTGCCGATCGCACCCACCCGTTCACTTGCGCTGAACGTACGCGACACGCCGGGCGAGTCGTGCGTTCAGCGCAAGTAGACCGATCTCGTCTGCGGCCGCGCCGCTCGGGCAGGATGGATGACATGGCAGAGTCGTGGCTGGTCGTCGGGCTGGGAAACCCCGGCCCCCGCTATGAGCCCACGCGGCACAACGTCGGACAGCTCGTCGTCGACGAGCTCGCCGGGCGGCGCGGCGAGTCCTTCAAGTCGCACAAGGCGAACGCGCGCGTCGTCGAGACCTGGCTGCGCCCCGGCGCGGCCAAGCTCATCCTGGCCAAGCCGAACACGTTCATGAACGTGTCAGGCGGTCCCGTCGCGGGGCTCGCCAAGTTCTACGGCATCGCCCCCGACCACGTGGTGGTCGTGCACGACGAGCTCGACATCCCTTTCGACACGATCAAGCTCAAGGTCGGCGGCGGGCACGGGGGCCACAACGGCGTGCGCGACGTCGCCAAGGCGCTCGGCACGGCGGATTTCCCGCGCGTCCGTGTCGGCATCGGCCGCCCCATGGGGCGGCAGGATCCCGCCGACTGGGTGCTCGACCCGTTCGGCGCCACCGAGCGCAAGAACCTGCCGATCCTCGTAGGCGACGGCGCCGACGCCGTCGAGCAGCTCGTCGCGGAGGGTCTTCTCGCCGCGCAGCAGAAGCACCACGCCCCCCGCGTCTGAGGCGGGGTGTCCGGACTCCGCCGTCCTCAATTGAGGAATCGTGCCGAGATGCGGGACCGTGGGCCCGAGTTGAGCCCTCGTTTCGGCTCCGGTCCTCACTTGAGGAGCGGATGCCGGGATGCGGCGCGGCGCGTGGGGTGATAGCCGCGTCTGAGGCCTGTCCTCAATTGAGGAACCGAGCTGAGATGCGGGCCAGTACGTCGAGATCCGCCCTCGTTTCGGCTCTCGTCCTCAACTGAGGAACACGCACAGTGAAGGCGGACGCGGCTCGCGGCAGCCGGGCCGATCAGGCGCCGACGCCGGTGCCGGCGGTGAGCCCGGCAGTGAGGAAGCCCTGGACCACGGCGCCGAAGATGATCGGGCCCAGCGCGGCGATGATCACGGCGGCGATGCCTGCGCCACGGCCGCGAGCGGTGACGATCGCGACCACACCCTGCACCAGAGCCCAGATGCCGAGCGCGGTCCCCACCCAGAACGAGAGTTCGCCCAGTAGCACCCAGTCGCGCACGGGAGTGAGGATCGACCAGTCGAAGTCGGTGTCGAGGGCCCCCGCGGTGATCTGGCGGCCGGCGCCGAGTCCGATGCGATAGCTCGCGATCGCCCCCACCAGACTCGCGCCGACGGTCGCGACGAGTGCGAGCGCGAGGGCGACGACACCGAGGACGCCGCTGCGCCTGGCCGGCGGGGCGCCGTACACCGGGGCGGATGCCGCGACCGGCGCCGCCGCGTAACCCGCGGGCGGGGCATACCCCGGCGGTGGGGCGTAAGCGCCGGCAGGCGGCGCGCAGCCCGGGGT
>NZ_JBJDRL010000094.1:0-11421 GCF_044987475.1 Microbacterium sp. ZW CA_36 | reverse complement strand
GACCTGCTGTGGGCGATCGTCGGGGGCGTGCGGGCGAGGGCGGCCGCCGCTCCGCTCGCGGCGCCCATCAGCACGAGCTCGAATCCGACGAGGGTCCAGAACGACCGCGCGGCCCGTTCGGTATCCCGCATGCGACCGATCAGCCGCGTGCGGTACCAGGCGCCGAACAGCCCCAGCGCGATCAGCGCGAGCACCTTCACGCCGAGGATCACGCCGTAGGGCGACAGCAGCGCCGACCAGTCCCGCAGCCCGATCGCGGCGCGCACCGTGCCCGACACCGCGACGACCGCGAAGGCGGCGAGCGCGATGCTCGAGTAGCGCGCGACCGTCGCGGCACTGCCTTCGCGCGACTGGAGCGGCCGTACGATCACCACGAGCAGCAGTCCGCCGAGCCACACCGCGGCCGCGAGGATGTGCAGGATCAGGGCCGTCATCGCCTCGTGATGGAAGGCCTCCTCGCCGGAGTGGCCCTGGGTGCCCATGGGGACGAGGGATGCCGCCGCGAGCAGTGCGACGAAGAAGGTGGCGGTCCACGACCGCACGGCGAAGGTCAGCACCGTGAGGGCGGCGCCGGCGAGGGTTGTGATGAGCCACGTACGACCGACCTCGGTCTCGACGATGTAGCGGCCGAGCTGGGCTCCGAACTCGGGGCCGATGCTGATGACGGGGTTGAACGCGTCGATGAAGGTCAGGAACCCGGTCGCTGCGGCGGCCATCGTGAACACGGCCGCCGAGATCGACGCGGTGTCGAGGGCGATGTCGAACTCGCGCTCGCCGGCGCGCAGGGCGAAGAGCGCGGTGACCAGCACGCCGACCATGCCTGCGGCCGAGAGGTTGACGACGAGCTTCGCCGTCGGCAGACCCCACCGCACCCACGGCCCGGGATCGGCGATCGCGAGGGGCGCAGCGCCGCCGCCGAAGGCCAGCGCCCACACCATCACCGCGAGCGCGGCGACGACGAGGATCGTGGGCCCGACGGCCCGCAGCGCGCGGGGGTTCACCCCCCAAGCCTACGTTGCCGAATTCCGGTCGTTGAGCGAGGCCGGGCGGCATGCCCCGCGCAGACAGCAGGAGAGGGGATGCCGCGGGTCGCGGCATCCCCTCTCCGGAGGTCTGCGTCGGATTACTTGACGGCAGCCTTGAGCTTCGAGCCCGCGGTGACCTTGACGCGCTTGCCCGCGGGGATCTTGATCTCCTCGCCCGTCTGCGGGTTGCGGCCGGTGCGAGCGGAGGTGGCGACCTGCTCGAACGCGATCCAGCCCGGGATCGAGACCTTGCTGCCGGCGGCGACCGCGTCGGAGACGGTGGAGAAGAGGGAGTCGAGCACGCCCGAGACGGCCGACTGGCTCTGGCCGGTCGCGCTCGCGATGCTCGCGACGAGTTCGGTCTTGGTGATGGTCTTGTCGGCCATGTGGTTGTCCTCCAAAGACGGCGGATGCCGTCTTGTCATTGCTGGGACCGGATGGCTTCGCCCCCCGGCTGGTCGGTTCGACCGGGACCGAATGTACCTGACACGACCGACAGATCCGCGTATTTTCGCGGATTTCTGAGGTTTTCGGCCGCGTGTCGTGTGACTGGTGTGACTGATGGGGCTGATGTGACGGGTTCTCACCCGCAATGCTCAGCTTCGGTGCGCCGTGATGAGCTCGCGTGCCGTCCGCGCGAACGCGGGACCGACGCGGTCCTGACCGTCGAGATAGCCGCCGACGAGCGCGGCATCCCGCAACAGCACGAGGGACGCCGCGACCGCCTCGGGATCGCGCAGCCGGGCGCCTTCGGCGAGCTGGCGGAGAGTGGCGCGGAACCACTCGCGATGGTCGGCGATGAGGTCGCGGACCGGACCCTGGTCGGGGTACTCGGCCGCGGCGTTGATGAACGGGCACCCGCGCGTGTGCCGCTCCCGGATGTCCTGCTCGATGCCCGCGACGACGAGGTCCAGCAGCACGTCGGGGTCGTCCGAGACCTCTGCCGCCTGGGCGAAGAGTGAACGCAGGCCCTGGTCCTCGCCCTCGAGGTAGGCGAGCACGAGACCCTCTTTGCCGGCGAACTGCTTGTACATCGTGGCACGGGTCACACCCGCCTCTTCGATGATGCGATCGACGCCGACCGAGTGGATGCCCTCGTTGTAGAAGAGGTCGGTCGCCGCCTGGAGAAGCCGCTCGCGGGCGGGCGACGGACGATGTGCCGCGGTGGTCGCGGCGACGGTGGTGCTCATGGATCCCCCTCCAGTCCTCCATCGTGCCATCGTTTCTGCCCGCTGACCGGGTGCGGAAGCGCGGCCCGAATCGGGCTCCGGAATCATTTCAAGAATTTCTGGGAATAGTCTTGCATACATAGAACGTTCGGTCTACCATCGGTCACATCAGCCGGAGACACACCAGGATCCGGAACCTGCGACCACAACAGAACCCACCGCATCACCCACACAAGGAGCACGACATGAACACCACGAACAACACCCCGATCGTCCTCATCCACGGCCTCTGGATGACCCCCAAGAGCTGGGACACGTGGGCCGAGCGCTTCCGCGCCGCCGGCCACCAGGTGATCGTCCCCGGCTGGCCCGGCATCGACGACCGCTCGGTCGAAGACATCCGCAAGAACCCCGAGGCGCTCAAGGGCATCGGCCTGAAGCAGATCGCCGACAACTACGAGCGCATCATCCGCGCCCTCCCCGAGAAGCCGATCATCATCGGCCACTCCTTCGGGGGAGTCCTCACCCAGATGCTCGCCGACCGCGACCTCGGCGTCGCCTACGTGGGCGTCGCTCCCGGGCAGACCGCCGGCGTCACGACCCTCCCGCTCTCGACACTGTGGACCGGCACGCCGATCCTCGCGAACCCCTTCGGAAAGAACGGCGCCAAGCCGCTGTCGAAGCGGCACTTCCACTTCACCTTCGGCAACGACCTTCCGCGCGCGGCGTCCGACGAGCTGTGGGAGGAGTTCGCGGTGAACTCGTACAACCGGGTCTTCTTCGAGGGCGTGCTCTCGGTGCTGAACGAGAAGGGCGGCGTCACGCACGTCGACTACGGCCGCACCGACCGCGCGCCGCTCCTCATCATCACCGGCGAGATCGACCACGTCGTGCCGCCGGCGATCGGCGAGGCGATCGTGAAGAAGTACAAGAAGTCGGGCAGCCCCGCGATCGTCGACTACAAGACGTACCCTGGCCGCACCCACCGGCTGGTGAGCCAGGACGGCTGGGAGGAGATCGCCGACTACGCGCTCGAATGGGCGACGACGCACCAGGTGCGCGCGACGGAGCAGGCCCCCGAGACGGAGGCGGCGCAGTAACCGGATGCCCCGCCCTGCGTCGACGGGAAACCACTTCGCCGCTGAGCCACCACGCCCTGTGTGGTGGCCCAGCGGTCGAGTGGTGTCTCGGCCGGTGTCCGCGGTGGGACGCAGAGGCCCGAGGCTCGCGAGAGCCCCGGGCCTCATCGCGTCAGGCGTGCAGGCGTCGCAGGGCGGCGACGACGTCGTCGTGCCAGCGCCGCGCAGCGGGAAGCGCCGCCGTGAAGATCGGGGTGTCGTGCGTCACGCCCTGGTAGCGCACGACACTCGCCTCCACCCCCGCCCGCCGCAGCGCCGCCCCGTATGCGTCGCCGTCGCCACGGAGCGGGTCGTACTCGGCCGTCAGGATCACCGCGGGCGGCAAGCCCTCGAGGGATGCGGCGAGAAGCGGTGAGGCATAGGGCTCACGCGCCTGGCGCGGGTCGGCGAGATAGGTTCGCGCCACAGAGCGCAGCTCGCGCAGGGCGATGAACCGCGGGATGCCGAGCGCTCGTGTCGCCCCGAGGTCCAGGTGGCCGCCGGTCAGGTCGACCACGGGGACCTCGAGCACCTGCAGCCGGAGGGGACGGCCGCCTCGGTCACGATTGACCAGCGTCACCGCGGCGGCGAGATTCGCTCCCGCCGAGGTGCCCGCCACCCCGATGCGGTGCGAGTCGATCCCGAGCTCGTCGGCCGCAGCGAACAGCCACTCGAGCGCTGCATGCGCCTGCTCCACCGCCACGGGATACGGATGCTCCGGCGCGAGGGCGTAATCGACCGCGGCGACCGCGACGCCGGCGTCGTGCACGCGACGCCGGTTCGCGGCATCCGTGGTGGGATAACCGATGCCGCCGATGCGGAATGCGCCGCCGAAGAAGGACAGCACGCCCGGCACGCCCCGCGCCGGAGGGGCGTCGGGGTCAGGGTGATAGACGCGCACACGAACGTCGGGATGGCCGGACACCTCGACGACGTGCTCGGTGGTGCGGATCCGCGGTCCCGGGAGACCCACCTTGTGCAGCTCGCGGCGGTCCCACGCGAGAGCGGCCTGGCGGTGCCGTGCCCGCGCACGGGCGTTCGGTCCGACGACCGGCGGCGCTGCGGCGGATGCCTGGGAGACGGTGTCCTGCGGCGGGGCGGCTGCTGCCGGCGTCGCGCCGCCTCCCATGCCGGTCATCGCCGCGGGCCCCTTGGCGAACGGCCACAGCGCGCTCAGCCGCGAGCGCACCGAGCCCAGCGCCTGGTCGAAGAGATACTTGCGGTGCACACGCAGGCGCTCCTCGAAGAACGGATCCAGCGGCATCCATCACTCCCCTGTATGACGTCATGCCGAGTGTAGGGCCGGAGCCCGCGGCGCTGACGGGTATTGACACCGAGCGGAATCGGGGAGCGGGCGGGGCGCGCCCGAGGGACTCTGCGGGTCGCGAGGCCCCCTGCGAGACGCAGCCCGGCGGTACTGTGGCGACATGTCCGCGGTCAGCATCGTCGGCGGCATCATCCTCATCGTCGTCGCGCTCAACGACGTCTTCCACACGCTGCTGCGTCCGTCCGCGACCGGCCGGCTGACGACCCTCGTGTTCCGCGGCACCTGGGCGATCGCACGAAGACGAGCGACTCGCATACACATCAACGGTCCGCTGACGGTCGTCGCCGCGATCGCCGTCTGGATCGCCCTCATCGCCGTCGGCTGGGCGCTGATCTATCTTCCGCACATCCCGGACGGGTTCTCGTACAGTGCCGGAGTCGACCCCGCCAGCTATCACGGGTTCGTCGAGGCGCTGACGTTCTCGCTCGTCGCTCTCACCACGCTCGGCCTGGGCGATGTCGTGCCGATCGATCCGGTCATCCGCGCGCTCGCTCCCCTCGAGGCGCTGACGGGCTTCGCGCTGCTGTCCGCAGCGGTGTCATGGTTCATGCAGCTGCATCCCGCGTTGACGCGGCGACGCGCCGTGGCGATCGAGCTGACCGCCATGAGCGAAGCCGGGATCACTCGCCTGCCGGACAGCATCTCCTCGGCACAGGCTGTGGCGATCGTCGAGTCGATCTCCCGCTCTCTCGCCGCAGTGACGGCCGACCTCGTTCAGAACGCCGAGATCTTCTACTTCACGGAGAAGGACGAGCGACTCTCGAGTTCACGAGCACTGGCCTACGCGCTGCAGTTGCGCGATGCGGCCCTCGCTGCGCCGAGCGCCGACGTCCGAGCGGCCGGCGCGGTCCTCGCTCGAATCCTCGACGAACTCGCACGTGTGGTCGCGACGAGGTTCTCGCATGTCACCGGCGCGTCCACCGACGACATCCTGCGCGCCGCGGCGGGAAGCCACGGCCACGCCTGGAGTTGAGCGCGGAAGGCCCGGAGGAGTCTGGTCCGCGTTCTCACGCGGCGTCGATCGCCGCAGTGAGCGCGGCCCTCATCGCGGCGTTCCACGATTCGTCGACGTGGTTCTCGAGGAGCGCCTCGGCGACGTCGGCCGGCTCCTCGCCCACGACGGAACGGATCGGGATGCCGTCGGCGGCCGCGTGTTCGAACAGGAGTGCCAGATCGTCCAGGGCACCGGCGGTCGCGTCGGCCTCTCCGATCGATCGGCGGTCCGCCAGGTAGGTCTCGAAGGCGCCGAACGCGGCACGGAACTCGGCAGGCAGCGCCGCGATCCGGGCGGTACGGGGTGGCGACGGCGTGGGCTCATCGACGGTGCCGGTGATCGTCGGAATCTGACTCGGCATGGGGTTCTCCTTCTGCGCCGGGGTCGGGCTCTCGCCACCCGACCGGGCTTGGCTTCGCTGCGACACGCTACGTGTCGTGTCACCGGACGCTAGCAGGCGTCCCCTCTGAGCCGCAACACGACACGTAGCGTGTAGTTTGGATGCATGAATGCCGCACCCGACCCCAGCCGCCGCAGTGAGCGCGCCCACGTCGCCGTGCTCGACGCCGCCCTCGCACTGTGCCGCGAGAACGGGTTGGCCCAGCTCACGATCGAGGGGATCGCCGATCGCGCGGGCGTGAGCAAGAAGACGATCTACCGCTGGTGGCCGTCGAAGGGCGCGGTGCTGCTCGATGCGGTCTCGGAAGTCGCCAACCGGACCGCGCGCCACGGCGACACGGGGGATCTCGCCGCCGACATGCGCGCGCAGCTCAGCAACGTCGTCGCGATCATCAGCCCGCAAGACACGTCGCCGCTCGCCGCACTGGTGGCGGAGGGGCAGCGGGATCCCGCGCTGGCGGCATCCATCCGGGAGCAGCTGATCGTGCCGAGCATCGCGGGATTCGAGGAGCGCATGCGATCGGCGCAGCGCGCCGGTCAGATTCCGGAGAACGCCGACTTCGGGGTGGCCCTCGACCTGTTCTACGGCCCGATCTACCACCGGCTCGTGTATCGGCTCGGCCTGCCCGACGAGCACGAGATCCGCGCGCGTGTCGACCACGTCATCGCCGGGCTGCGCGCGATGGGGTGAGCGCGATCGCAAAAACGCGGAAGGCCCGGAGTTCCGAGGAACTCCGGGCCTTCCGGCTGCGGTCTCAGCGACCGGGAATGCTCACCAGCTCGACTTGGTCACGCCGGGCAGCTCGCCACGGTGCGCCATGTCACGGAAGCGGACACGCGAGATGCCGAACTTCGTGAGGACACCGCGGGGGCGGCCGTCGATGACGTCGCGCGAACGCACGCGCACCGGCGAAGCGTTGCGGGGCAGCTTCTGCAGGCCCACGCGAGCGGCTTCGCGCTCCTCGTCGGTCGACGTCGGCGACACGAGCGCCTTCTTCAGCTCGGCGCGCTTGGCGGCGTAGCGGTCGACGACCGCCTTGCGCTGCTCGTTGCGCGCGATCTTGCTCTTCTTAGCCATGGATCAGCGCTCCTCTCGGAATTCGACGTGCTTGCGGATGACCGGGTCGTACTTCTTCAGCACGATGCGGTCGGGGTTGTTGCGGCGGTTCTTGCGCGTGACGTAGGTGTAACCCGTGCCCGCGGTGGAACGCAGCTTGATGATCGGACGAACGTCCTGAGCCTTCTTGGCCATCAGAGCTTCACACCCTTCGCCTGGAGGTCACGGACGACCGACTCGATGCCACGGGCGTCGATGACCTTGATGCCCTTGGCCGAGACGTTGAGCTTGATGTTGCGACCCAGCGACGGAACGAAGTAGGTCTTCTTCTGCACGTTCGGGTCGAAGCGGCGCTTCGTCCGGCGGTGCGAGTGCGAGATGTTGTGACCGAAGCCGGGAACTGCTCCAGTCACCTGGCACACTGCTGCCATAGTGATGTCTCCTTAGTACCGTGGAGCCGGACGGCCCCACCCAAGATCCCTTGTCTGCACCCTTCGACAAGCCGACGGACCGGGATCAACCGGCCTGGGGCGTGAGGATGAGGGCGCGAACTGCGTGCTGGAGTGCGCGCAGACAAAGAGACAGTCTAGCACGCACGGCGTGTCGGGCTTGACGCGAGCGATCTCCGCCATTCGCGGCACTCTCGGCGAACGGCGTGCGGCCGCAGATCGACGTATTCCGGTGCCGGAATCCATCCTGACAGGTCGTCCAACGATAGCCTTCTGCACGACGGCGGCCCCTGCGGTTGTCTACAAACTCTGCCGCGCGTGATTTCCGCTGGTGGAGCATGTTCGTCATTCCGGCGTGGGAGAGGACGACGCAGATGACCGAGCCGCTTGGCGAGACCCGGCTGTGGCCGGCGTCGCCGTTCGACCTCGCAGACGCGCATCGCTGTCCGTCGTGCTTCGCCGCCATCTCGGCGGCCACCTGCCCGGCCTGCGGCTTCGAGCTGACCGATCCGCGCGCCGTGCGGGTGCTGCAGCTCGGCCGAGAGATCGTGTCGGTCGAGCTCGCCCGCCAGCAGCTGATGGACGAGATCCGTCTCGCCTCGGCGTCGCGCGCGTCGCTCGCGGCGGCGCACGCGGAGATGACTGCTGCCGCAGCCCCGCAGCTCGTCGCGGCACGCACGGTCCTCGATCCGGCCACGAGCCCTCCCGTCATCGCACCCTCGGCCGCCGACAAGGTCGTTGCGCCCGAGGCCGTCCTCGCGCAGACGGCGGCGGACTCCGATGCGACGCTCCTCGCCGGTGCGGGAACGGATCCCGCCGCGCCACTCGGGCCGACGGCATCCGCTCCCCGGCGCCGGCTCACGGTGCCGGTGCTGCTGCTGATCGTGGGCGTCTCGCTCGTGGGTGTGGCCGCGGTGTTCTTCCTGCTGCTGGCGTGGTTCGTCGCGGGGATCGAGATGCGGGCGCTCATCATCGGCGGCATCACGCTCGCGACGGTCGTGCTCGCCTCGTGGCTGCGGCGGCGCGACCTCGGTGCCACCGCCGAGGCGATCGGTGTGCTCGGTGTCGGCCTGCTCGTGCTGGATGCCTGGGCGGTGCGGGCCAATGACCTGTTCGGCGCCGGCTCCACGGACGCCGCCGTCTACGCAGGAGTCGCGGCGCTCGTCGTCGCCGTCGTGTGCCGGCTGTGGGCGAGGATCTCGGGCCTGCGCGGTCCCGATCTCGCCGCATCCCTCGCACTGCCGGCCGGCGTCGCCTTCCTCGTGGGCGGTGTCGTCGACCTCCCGGCCGGGGAGGCCGTGACCGCGGGATTCCTCGGCGCTGCCGTCGGGGGCCTCGCCCACGCGCTGCCCGCGCCGTGGTCGGCGGCGAGGAGCGGTGCGGCCGGTGCGCCCGAGCGCCTCATCCTCGCGCTGGCGGGGATCGGCTCGCTGATCGGCGCCACCGCGGCGGTCACGGCGGCGGGACTGGCGGGCTGGCAGCTCGCACTGCGCCTCGACGACGTCGTGTTCACGCTGTTCGTCGGCCCGGTCCTGGCCGTGATGATCGCCGTCGCGCTGGACGTCGCCCGCGCGCGACGCGCATCGGGTGCGCTGGCGCCCCCGACCCTCACCGCCGCGATCATCGGCGGCGGGTCGATCGCGGGGACGCTCGTCGTCTGGCTGCTGCAGACGCAGTCGGCGGTCGCATCGGGATGGACCCTGTGGCACACGGACGCCTTCACCCTCCCGGCTTCGGCCGCCGAGGCGCCCGTGATCGCGGTGGCGGCGGCCGTCGCGATGGCGGGACTCCTGTTCGCCGCGCCCACGCTGCGCCGGCCGGTACTGAGTGACCTGCGCGCCGTCGTCGTCGCCGTGCTGCTGCTGTCGGCGGCCGCGCGGACCGCCATCCCGGCAGTGCTGGTCGGCACGGCCCTGCTCGTGGCCGTGGCGAGCCTCGTCGGCGCCGCCCGCGCCTCGGCGTACGCCGCGAGAGAGGCCCGCGATTCCGCCTCGGTCGACGGCGCGCCGGACGCGGGGACGAACGATCGCACGCAGACAGACGCCGCCGGCCGTCGGGCATCCGTCCCCCGTGCTCTATCGCTCGGGGGCTCGAGCATCGCGGGCACGATCGCGGTGATCACCGCGTTCGCCGCAGGCACCGCGACCCCCTGGCTCTGGCTGATCGGCGTGGCCGTGGCAGCCGGCTACCCCATCGTGCTGCGCGCGGTCCGCCGCGCAGCCGGCCCGCTCGCGGTCCTGCTCGCACTGACACCGGTCGGGGTCGGCGTCGTGGCCGCGATCATCGCGCCCGCCGCCCTCGGCGCCGCCACTGGGCTCACCGGCTCGGGACCTGCGGTCGCCCTCGCGCTGCTGCAGTGGGTCGCACTGGCGACGCTCGCCGCGGCCGCCTTCCTGCGCATCGACACGGCGAGCCGCGTCGGCCTCGCCGTATCCGGATACGCGCTCACGACGCTGACGCTGGTGTGGACGCTGGTCGCGGCCGCCGACGACGTGGCGACGGATGCCGCGACCGCGGCCACCGTCGCCGCCGTCGGCGAACCGCTGCTCGGGCTGGTGCGGGGTGTCGCCCTGCTCGCGCTCCTGGCGCTCATCGCCGTCGGTCGCACGCGGCTGCGCGGACACGCGGTGGCGGCCGCCGCGCTGCTCATCGCCCCGGCGATCGCGTCACTCGGACACTCCGCGCTCGACATGGCCGGCGCAAGCGACGAGGGCTGGGCGACGCTCGTACTGGCCGCGGGGCCGGTGCTCGTGACCATCGCCACCGCCGCGATCGCGCTGTTCGCACCAACCGGAGCACCGGCAGCTCCGTCGGCTCCGGCGGTCCCTGCGGCTCCGGTGGTCCCTGCGGCTCCGGTAGTCCCTGCGGCTACGGCGGCCCCGGCCGCTCCGGCGGCGCTGGCGGCCCCGGCGTCGGGAGTGCCCCGCACCTCGGACCCTGCCACGCCGGTCGCGCCGACCCTCGTCCCCCTCCGCGCGCGCACCGCCGCCGATCTCGGCGCGCTGCTGACGGGGCTCTGCATCGTCTGGGGCATCGCCCCCGACCTCGTGTGGGCGCTGCTCGCACTGGTCGCCCTCGCGTGCGGCGCGGCATCCGTCACCCGAGGCTGGGCCGCACCCGCCGCGAGCGACCCGGCGGACGACCTGTTCGCCACGCGACGTCCCGGCGTCCCGGTGGGCGCCGCGCTGCGGCGCGTTCTCGCCTGGCCGGCGGCCGTCGCGGCGTGCGCGGCGTGGTGGACGCTTCTCGGCGCCGGCACCCCCGACGCCGAGTTCACGCTCGAGGCGTACGCGATCCCGGTGACCGTCGTGCTGGCCGGCTTCGCCGTGGTCCTCGTGCGCCTGAGGCGGCGCGCCGAGGCGAGCGTCGCCGTCGGCGTCGCTCTGACGGTCGGCCTCGTCTGGCCCGCGGCGACGACCTGGGGCGCGGTGAGCATTGCCGGGCTGTCGTCGGCGGCGGACGAGCCGCTGTTCGGTACCGTCGTCGCGCTCGTCTCGGCGGCGATGTGCCTGCTGCTCGCGGCGCCGCCGGTGCGCGGCATCCGTCCGCCGTCGGTCGTCGGCTCGGCCGTCGCCCTCCTCGCGCTGGGGCTCGTCGCGGTCGATCGCGCGGTCGAGTGGACGCCGGACGCCTGGCCGTGGCAGACGGCGTGGCTCGCGCTTCTCGTAGCCGTCGCCTACGCCTCCGGCGTGGGCCTCGCGGGAGCACGGCCGGAGCGGACCTCGTCACACGGGTACGCGGTCGCGCTGCCCCCGATCGCGCTCGGCGTGGCCTCGCTCATGGTGCTCGGCTCCGCCGGCCACGGCGCCGTCGTCGCGGGCGCGCTCGCCGTGCTCCTCGCCGCGCACCTCGCCTCCCTGTCGCTTATACACATCCGACGCTG
>NZ_JBJDRL010000093.1:0-11595 GCF_044987475.1 Microbacterium sp. ZW CA_36 | reverse complement strand
AGAGTGGATCGTCGGCAGCGTCAGTTGTGTATAAGAGACGGGTACCGCAGCTGCGCGATCGCCTGCTCCACCCGTGCGCGTGTGGCGGGGCGGACGTTGGGCAGGTCGTTGAGCACCCGCGAGACCGTCTGGTGCGAGACGCCCGCGAGCCGGGCCACGTCGAAGATGTTCGCGGAGCGCGCCTGCTTCTCGTCGGTCACCGCACTCCCTCCTCATCGGCATCGTCGGCCTGTGCGACGAGCGCCATGAGGGACTCGACGGTGAGCGAGTCGGACGGCAGCGTGTCGACCACGCGGCCGCCGCGCAGGATCGCGACGCGGCTGGCGACGCGCAGCACCTCCTCGAGCTCCGCCGAGATGAACATCACCGACAGCCCGTTGTCGGCGAGCTCGCCCACGAGGTTCTGGATCTCGACCTTGGCGCCGACGTCGATGCCGCGCGTCGGCTCGTCGAGGACGAGCACGCGCGGTGAGAGCGCGAGCAGTCGTGCCAGCAGCACCTTCTGCTGGTTGCCGCCGGATAGCGTGCCCGCGGGGCGGTCCGGGTCGGCCGGCCGGATGTCGAGCGCCTCGATCCAGCTCATCGCGAGTTCCCGGCGGCGCTGATCCCGCATGCGCCGGAACACGCCTCGCTCCGCCTGCAGCGCGAGGGTGATGTTGTCCTGCACGCTGAGCTCGCTGATGATGCCCTCGGTGCGGCGGTTCTCCGACGAGTAGACGATGCCGAACGCGATCGCCTCGCGAGGGCTTCTCGGCTCCACGCGGCCGCCGCTGATCGTGATGATCCCCGCGTCCAGCCGGTCGGCTCCGGTGATCGCGCGCGCCAGCTCGGTCCGCCCTGAGCCGAGGAGTCCCGCCAGCCCGAGCACCTCGCCCTCATGCAGCGCGACGTCGGCGTCGGCGATGCCGGGAGAGACCGTCACGCCGTGAGCGTTGAGCAGAGCGGATGCCGCCTCCGGGGCGGCGTCGACGCGATCGCGTGTGCCGAGGTCCGAGAGGCTGCGCCCCAGCATCTTCTCGACGAGGTCTATGCGCAGCAGCTCCGTCGGCAGGTACTCGCCGACGAGCCGGCCACCCCGGAGGACGGTGATGCGGTCGGCGATCTCGTAGACCTGGTCGAGGAAGTGGGAGATGAAGATGATCGCGACGCCGCGCTCCTTGAGGTCGCGCATGACGCGGAAGAGCTCGGCCACCTCGTCGATGTCGAGGCTCGAGGTGGGCTCGTCCAGCACGAGCACCCGCACGTCGATCGAGATCGCCCGCGCGATGGCGACGAGCTGCTGGACGGCGAGCGAGTGGCTGCCGAGCATCGACGCCGGATCGATCGTCAGCCCGAGTCCCGAGAGCACCTCGGCAGCGCGCTCGCGCATCGCCGACCAGTGGATCGTGCCGAAGCGGCGCGGCTCGCGGCCGAGGCAGATGTTCTCGGCCACGGTGAGATTCGGCAGCAGGTCGATCTCCTGGTAGACCGTGCTGATCCCCGCGCGCAGCGCGTCGGCCGGTGTTCCGAACCGGACGGGGTGCCCGTCGAGCTCGATGCGTCCGATGTCGAGGTGCAGCGCCCCGGTGAGGGCCTTGATGAGCGTCGACTTGCCGGCGCCGTTCTCTCCCATGAGCGAGTGCACCTCGCCGGGGAAGACGCGGAAGCGCACGTCGTCGAGCGCGGTCTCCGCGCCGAACCTTACCGTCGCCCCGGTGAGTTCCATGAGCGGACGCCGCTCGTCCATCACGCCATTATGTCGTGCGACGCGAACGGGTCCTCTCATGGCACTCGGGTCATCGGCGACGGTCGGACCGGGTGACGATGAACCGCTGCACGACGATGAACACCAGCAGCAGCCCGCCGATGATGATGCGGGTCCACGACTGCTCCGCGCCCATGAACGCGATGATGGTCTTGATCACGCCGTACACGAGCACGCCGATCATCGAGCCGATCACATAGCCGGACCCGCCCGTGAGGAGCGTGCCGCCGATGACCACCGCGGCGATCGCGTCGAGCTCGGTGCCGACGCCGTTGAGCGGGTAGCCGGCGCCGGAGTAGGCCGTGAGGACGAGGCCCGCGAGGCCGCCGCAGACGCCGCTGATCACGTAGACGAGGATCTTCGTCCGCGCCACCGGAAGGCCCATCAGCCGAGCCGACTGCTCGTTGCCGCCGATGGCGTAGATCGTGCGGCCGAAGCGCGTCCACTGCGTGACGAAGACGCCGATTGCGACGATGAGGAGGGCGAGGATGCCGGTGGGCGTCAGGTACCAGTCGCCCACCGTGAGCCGAGTGCGCTGCAGCCACAGCACCGCGGGGTCCTCGACGCGGATCGACGACAGGCTGACGACGAACGCGAGGCCGCGAGCCAGGAACAGGCCGGCGAGTGAGGCGATGAACGGCTGCACGTCGAAGTAGTGCACGAGCACGCCTATCAGCAGGCCGATCGCGGCGCCGCCGAGCAGCATGAGCGGAATCGCCACGATCGCGGGGAGCCCCTCGGCCAGCAGCTTCGCGCACAGGATGCCGGTGAACGCCATCACGGACCCGACCGACAGGTCGATGCCGCCCGTCAGGATCACGAACGTCAGGCCGACGGCGAGGATCAGCAGGTAGGCGTTGTTCAGCAGCAGCGCCGAGAGGTTCCGAGGCGTGATGAAGTTGCCGAACGCGAACTGCGCGCCCACGAGGAGCACGATCAGGATCACGATGGCCGCGAACGTCGGCATGAGCGACGAGTGACGGCTCAGGAAGGTCGCATAGCGGGCGCCGAGCGTCGGGCGCCCGGCCTCGGTCTGAGTCGTCGTGGTCATCGGACCGCCTCCGCCTTCGTCGGCTCCGTCGTGGTCGAGGGTGTGGGTGCGGGCGTGCTCGGACCGCCGCCGCCGGAGCGGCGCGAGGCGATCAGCCCGCGGGCGAACCGGTGCAGCCGCGGCGACTGGACGAGGACGACCACGATGACGACCGCTGCGAAGAACACGGGCGCCTGCGCCGACGGCACGCCGAGGAACAGGATGGTGGACTCGAGCGTCTGGATCGTGAGGACGCCGACGACCGTGCCCGCGATGGTGAACTTGCCTCCCATGAGCGATGTGCCGCCCAGCACGACGGCGAGGATCGCATAGAGCTCGATGTACAGCCCCGCGGCATTCGCGTCGGCAGCCATGATGTTCGAGCTGTAGAGGACACCCGCCATGCCGGCCAGCACGCCGCTCGCGGCGTAGGCGCCGAAGACGATCCCGCGGGCGCGGACGCCCGCCAGCCGGCTCGCCTCGGGGTTGATGCCGACGGACTCCGTGAGCACGCCGAGCGCGGTGCGCCGCTCGAGCAGTGCGATGACCGCGATCGCCGCGATGGAGATGAACAGGGCGAACGGGAGTCCGATGACGTAGCCCGTCGCGATGAACTTGTAGGGCGCGCTGGTGACCGTGGTGATGAACCCGTCGGTGATGAGCAGAGCCACGCCGCGGCCCGCGAGCATGAGCACGAGGGTCGCGATGATCGGCTGGATGCCCAGCACCGCGATGAGGAAGCCGTTCCACACGCCCAGGACGAGGGCCACCAGGATGCCGACCAGGAGCGCGACGGCGACGGTGGCGCCGCTGCCCGGATCGCCGGAGGTGTCGATGATCGTCAGCGCCACCGCGCCTGAGACGGCCATGATGGCGCCGACCGAGAGGTCGATGCCCCGGGTGGCGATGACGATCGTCATGCCGAGGGCCACGAGCATGAGCGGCGCGCTGTTGCGGAGGATGTCGATGAGCGCTCCGTACAGCTGGCCGTCGCGCACGGTGATGCTGATGAACTGCGGCCGCGCGATCGTGTTGACCACGATCAGTGCGAGCAGGGCCGCGACCGGCCAGAACAGCCGGTGTGTGACGAGCTTCTTCACGCTGCGCTCCCCTCGCCCTCGTTGGCGATGTAGTCGATGAGCAGATCGAGGTCGACGGTGCTGGAGTCCAGCTCGCCGATGCGGCGTCGATCGCGCATGACGACGACTCGCTGTGCCAATCGAAGCACTTCTTCGAGCTCCGATGAGATGAAGATGACCGAGAGCCCCTGCGCCGAGAGCTCGGCGACCTTGCGCTGGATGTCGGCCTTCGCCCCGACGTCGATGCCGCGGGTGGGCTCGTCGAGGATGATCAGCTGCGGCGCGGTCGCCAGCCATCGGGCGAGCAGCACCTTCTGCTGGTTGCCGCCCGACAGATTGCGCACCAGCATGTCCGGGTCGGCCGGCCGGACTCCGAGTGCCGAGATGTACTCCGAGACCACCTGGTCGCGCTCCGCGCGGCGCACCGGGCGCATCCATCCCCGCTTCGCCTGGATGCCGAGCACGATGTTCTCGGCGACCGTCAGGTCGGCGATGACCCCTTCGGCGCGGCGGTCCTCGGAGGAGAACGCGATGCGATGGTCGATCGCGTGGCGGGGCGAGGTGAGACGTGCGGGCCGACCGCCCATCTCGACGGTTCCCGAGTCGGCCTTGTCGGCGCCGTACAGCAGTCGCACGAGCTCGGTGCGGCCCGAGCCGAGGAGCCCGGCGAGGCCGACGACCTCGCCCTCGTAGATGTCGAGGTCGCTGGGCTCCAGCATCCCTCTGCGTCCGACTCCGGTGGCGCGCAGCACCGGCGCCGCAGAGCGGTCGATGACGCGGTCGGCGGTGCGCGAGATGGCGGCGAGCTCGTCGAGCTCGCGCCCGATCATCTGGCTCACGAGGCTGTCGCGCGGCAGATCCGTCGCGATGTGCTCTCCGACGAGCCGGCCGTTGCGCAGCACCGTGATGCGGTCGGAGATCTCGTAGACCTGGTCGAGGAAGTGGCTGACGAACAGGATCGCGACGCCGTGGTCGCGGAGCTCTCGGATGACCGCGAACAGGCGCTCGACCTCGCCGCGGTCGAGGCTCGAGGTCGGCTCGTCGAGGATGAGCACCCTGGCGTCGAGCACCATGGCGCGGCTGATCGCGACGAGCTGCTGGATGGCGATGGAATGGCTCGAGAGGATCGAGCGCGTGTCGATCGTGAGGCCGAGGCCCGCGAGGTGCTGGGCGGCGAGCCGGTGGACGGCCTTCCAGTCGATGCCCGCGCGGCCTCTCGGCTCGTGCCCGAGCATCACGTTCTCGCCGACCGAGAGGTTGGCGCAGAGGTTGACCTCCTGGTAGACGGTGGAGATCCCCGCTGCCTGCGCGTCCGCGGTCGCCGAGAACACCCGCTCCTCGCCGTCGACGGCGATCGTGCCGCTGTCGATCTGGTACACCCCGGTCAGGGCCTTGATGAGAGTCGACTTCCCGGCGCCGTTCTCGCCCATGAGGGAGTGGATCTCACCGCGGCGCAGCGTGAAGTCGACGTGATCGAGGGCGAGGACGCCGGGGAAGCTGATGGTGATGCCCCGCATCGCGACGGCGGGGGTGTCTTCGTTGACGGTCATGCGCATCCGTGCTTTCGTGTCGAGTCCGACGTCCGTCGGGGATCGGCCTCAGCCGATCCCCGACGGACGCGGGGACGGGGATCAGTACGCGCGGGAGTCGATGACCTCGGCGGCCTGCTCCTGCGTGAAGGACTGGTCCTCGACGTAGACCTCCTTCTCGACGTCCTTGCCGTCGAGGACGTCGGTCACGAGGCCCGCGGCGAGCTCGCCGAGCAGCGGGTTGCACTCCACGATGAAGTTGATCTTGCCGTCGACGAGGGCCTGCATGCCGTCATGCACCGCGTCGATCGAGATGATCTTGATGTCCTCGCCGGGTACGCCGCCTGCCGCTTCGATCGCTTCGATCGCGCCCAGCGCCATGTCGTCGTTGTGCGCGTACAGAAGGTCGATGCCGTCCACGCCGTACTTCTGAAGGAAGCCCTCCATGACCGTCTTGCCGCCGTCGCGCGTGAAGTCGCCGGTCTGCGAGTCGATCGTCTCGATGGCCGTGCCCTCGATCGCCTCGTTGAATCCCTCGGCGCGGTCGTTCGCAGGCGCGGAGCCCGTGGTGCCCTCGAGCACGACCATCTTCGTCGGAGTGTCGGCGAAGTTCTCGGCCGCCCACTCGCCGGCGGTCACGCCCTCCTTCTTGAAGTCGAGGCCGACCCAGCTGGCGAAGAGATCGTCGGATGAGGTGACCGTGCGGTCTTCCAGCACGACCGGGATGCCGGCATCCGACGCCTCCTGGAGCACGTCGTCCCACCCGTCCTCCACGATCGGGGCGATGACGATCGCGTCGACGCCCCGGCTGATGAAATCGCGGACCGCCGCGATCTGCGCCGCCGGGTCGTTGTCGGCGGCGTTGAAGATGAGCTCGAAGCCGTTGTCCTCGGAGAACGCCTCCTTCATCGACTCGGTGTTGGCGCTCCGCCAGCCCGACTCGGAACCGGTCTGCGCGAAGCCGACCGTCACGAGCTCGTCGCCACCGGCGCCGGCGCCGTTGCCCGAGCTCGCGCAGCCTGTGGCCACCAGTGCCATCGCTCCCAGAAGCGCTGCACCGGCGAGAATCCTGTTCTTCATTCCCAAAACCTCCTCGTTCGGGTCCGGCATCGACGCCGGTATCACTGTGCACCGGGCCGCACCCATGCCGCCCGTCCGCCTGAATGTTAGCCTTCACATTCGGGGGTAGCACAAGATGTGAGCGGTAACATTTGCGTAACGCGGGAGTTTGTGCGGGTCCTGAGATCGCGAAATCTCGCGCAACTTCGCGAAAGTGAGGGATCACATCCGTCGCGCAGCGTCAGCCGACGCCGTCGTGGTCTCTGTCGGAGCACATGAGCGCGTTCACAACGCGCCCCGCGGAGGACACCTGTCGGCCGGGACGCCTCGGCGTCAGTGTCGCGAAGCGACCGCGTTCCATACGCCCGCCCCGAGGACCACGGCGGCGGCGACCAGCGGAGCGACGAGGGCAGTCGCCGCCCCCGAGGTGTCGGCCACGAGACCGGTGACGGCCGATGCGGCGGACTGCCCGACGACGACGGCCGAGCCGAGCATCGTCATGACGGTCGCCGAGCGTCCGCGGGGGCTGAAGGCGGCCGCGAGGCTGTACTGGGTCACGAGCGTCGGCCCGATGCCCACACCGATCACGAGCAGGCAGATCGCCATCGCGCCGACCGTGCCGACGAAGGGCAGCAGGGCGGCTCCGGCAACGAGGATCGCCGCGAACGTCAGCCACCGTGCCCGCAGGCTGAAGCGGGCTGGGAAGAGCGCGACGCCGAGGGCGAGCGCCGCGGATCCGATGCCCATCGCCCCGTAGACGAGGCCGGCCTGCTCGGGCACGCCGCGCTCGGCCATGAACGCCGTGAGCGAGGTCAGCATGGCGCCGAAGAACAGACCCATGCCGAGTGCGCCCACGACGGGCGCGAAGACGCGAGCGCGGAAGAGCTCACCGAGCGGCGTCTGCGCGGGGCGGACGCCTCCTGCGGATGCCGTCGCCTTCGCGGCGGTCGGATGCAGCGCGAACGCGGTCACGAAGACCAGGCCCAGCACGGCGGCGCCGATCACCGGTGCCGCAGGGTTCAGTGTCGTCGCGAGCAGGCCGACGATGACCGGGCCGAAGACGAACACGATCTCGTCCGCCGCGGACTCGTATGCCATCGCGCCGTTCACGACGGGCGTGCGGCGCTCCTTCGGGTACGCCCGCCCGATGATGCCGACCAGGCGGCTCCGCGAGAGGGGTGCGACCTGCGGCATCGACGCGCCGATGAAGAAGGCGACCGCGAGCAGCGCGGCATCCGGCACCGGTGCGAAGGCCAGCCACGCGAAGGTCGCGAGCATGACGCTGTTGGCTGCGCCGGCGATCAGCAGCACGCGGCGCTGGCCGAAGCGGTCGGCCGCGGCACCCAAGAGGGGCCCCACGAGCGCGGTGCCGAGGCCGGTCATCGCGCTCGTGGCACCGCCGAGGGCGAGCGATCCGCGCGCCGATACGACGAGCGTCAGGATGCCGACCACCATCATCGCGAACGGCAGGCGCGCGATCAGCGCGATGGGGAAGTACGCGTAGCCGGCCTCGCGGATGAGGCTCGGGCGCGGGGCGGTGCGCGCAGGGCGCTGTCGCGCATCGGTGAGTGTCGTGTGCATCGTGGTTCGGGGCTTTCCGGCCGCAGATGGCGGCATTGCGTGCCGCCTTGTCCGCAGCGGAGAGGGCCGCAGACAGGTAGATGCACATCGAGGATGGCCCGGCCAGTCTACCGATGCCACCTGAGCGGGGCCTGGCTGCCGGTCTCGCCGGGGGCGGGGCGTCAGCGGCCGGTGGTGTGCCGGCGGCCGGTGGTGCTCGTCAGAGCACTGCGCCGACCATCGCCTCGCCGAGGGGCGTGCGGCGGTGCAGCACGCGTGCGCCTTCGCGCGTGCTCGCCAGGAGGCCCGCATCGCGCAGCACGGTCAGGTGGTGCGACGCGGTGGAGACCGCGAGGGCGGTGTCGCGCGCGACCTGGGAGGTCGTCCTCGGCTCGTGCGCGTCGAGCAGGATGCGGGCGCGCGCCGGCCCCAGCAGGGCGCCGAGGGCCGTGGTCGCGTCGGCGGAGTCGCGTGCCCACGTCGCCGTCACTCCCTGGGCCGGGTAGAACAGGGTCGGCTGCGCGGGCGGCTCGGTGAGCACGTTGCACCCCGAGGTGCCCATCACCGAAGGCACCAGAACCAGTCCGCTGCCGCGGCAGTCGACGACCTCGCTCCAGATCCGCATCGTGACGCGCACCGCCCCGTCGGTCCACGCGACGCGATCGTGCAGCGTCTGGATCATGGCGCCGATGCCGCTCTCGGCGATGCGCCGCGACCGCACCGCGATGTCGGCGCGGAGCAGCCGCTCCAGCTGCGTCCACACCGGGGCGACGCCGGCGTTCCAGACCGACAGCCACGCCTCCGCGATCACGGCCCGGGCGCGGTCGGGCTGGTCCAGCATGCGCTGCACGGCGGCCTGACGGGCGCCCTCGGTGCGCACGAGCACTTTGGTCATGTCGACGCGGAAGCGCTCGTCGTCGATGTCATGCAGCCGCTCCGCCTCCGCCTCGGGCGTGAGCTCCCACGTCGGAGTGGTCGTGAAGAAGTCGGGGAAGTAGCCCTCGTCGCGGATCAGCAGCGCGAGCACCTCGAAGTCCTCGCGCGGGATCGCGCTGCGGGTGGCCCGCATCCATCCCCACTGCAGCGGGTACTCGTCGGGCCGGAGCAGCGCGCGCACCGCGTGACACAGTTCGTGGCCGGGCGAGACGCCGAACCGGATCGCGGTGAGGTCGTCCGGCGCGAGCTGGAAGTCGACGAACTTTCGATCCACATCGAAACTATAGGCCGACTCGTGGACGGCGAGGAGGCTGAAGCCACACCAACAGCTAGCGGACGGAGCACCTCATGACCACCACCATTCCGGCCATCGTCCCCGCCGCCGACCTCGTCGTCGGCACGGGCAGCCTGCGCCGTTTCATCGGCGCCGAGCACGGCGCTGCCGTGTCGTACTTCTTCGTCGACACCGAGCCCGGGCAGGGTCCCGACATCCATCGCCACCCCTACGCCGAGACCTGGGTGCTGCTCGAGGGCGAGGCCCGCATCACGATCGACGGCGAGACATTGGATGCCGTCGCCGGCGATACGGCCACGGCCCCTGCCGGCGCCTGGCACCAATTCAAGAACTCGGGCAGCGGCCGCCTGCGCATGCTGTGCATCCACGCATCGGACCGCATCATCCAGGAGTGGCAGGACGAACCCGGCGTGATCGACATTCCCACCAGCGACTGATTGGATCCGGTTCATGACATTCCAGGCATACCTCGACAACATCGAGGCGAAGACCGGCCTCACGCCGCGCCAGTTCGTCGATCTCGCGCACGAGAAAGGCTTCGACGAGAGCACGAAGGCCACGCCGATCGTCGAGTGGCTCGCCGCCGACTACGGCCTCGGCCGCGGGCACGCGATGGCCCTCGTCCACGTCATCACCAAGGGTCCGCAGATCAGCGACAAGCACGTCGGCACCGGCACCGCCCACTCGGATCCGTCGAACATGCTGTGGCTCGACGGCAAGGCGACGAACCCCCACCCCTGACCGCCTCCGTCCGGTTCGGGGCGCGCCGCGTACAGCTGGGGCGCACCGCGCGCGCCCCGCACGCTCACGACGCGCCCCGAACCGGCAGAGAACGCGTACCGCGGCTACCCGCGCCGCGGCGCTGGCGCTACCCGCGCCCGCGGCGCCGCCACCAGGGGTGACGACGCCGCGCCGCGGCATCCTCCGCATCCGCCTGCGCCTGCGCTGCGACGCGTGCGCTGCGTCGCTCGCGCCACGCCGCCACTTCGGCGTCGACGTCGCGGGTGGGCGTCACGACCGGCGGGCCGCCCTGCAGCTGCCGCCGGGCCTCGATGATGCGACGGTTGAAGTCCTCGATGGCCTCCCGCACCTCGTCCTCGCGCGACAGCGCGTCGAGCCGGGCGTCGAGTTCGGCGTCCTCCACCCGAAGTCTCAGAGCCGGCGGGCCGAGCCCGGTGAGCTTCTCGGTCTCGATCTTCCGGCGGATCCACCAGTCCGGATCATGCGTGGCGCCGAGTCCGGGGATCGGCTTGCCCGCACCGGGCAGGTCGTCGAACTCTCCCCGCCGGATCGCCTGCTGGATCGAGTTCTCGACGACCGCAGCCCGCTCGGCCGCCGAGAAGCCCCGTGCCGGCGGTGCGGCGGCATCCGCGGCATCCTCTTCGTCCGATGTGTAGCCCTGCTCGCGCTGCCACTTCTCGAAGCGGTAGCGCTCGGCGGCTTCGCGCGGCCCCTCGGTCATGAGCCCGAGATGTGATCCCGCCACGAGTGCTGCGGGTCGTACCCGAGCAGACGCCGGGCCTTGTCGATCGAGAGCAGGGTGTCGTGCTCGCCGAACTCGCGGGTCGGCACGCCGGGGAAGACCTCGGCGACGAGCTCGGCGTTGGGCCGCGACATCACGGTGTCGGCGGCGGCGATGATGTACGTCTCGAAGCCGGGACGGGCGACCTCGAGCGCGCGCTCTACGGCCTGGGCGCCGTCGCGGGCGTCGATGTAGCCCCACAGGTTCCATTTGCGCTGGCGCGCGTCGGCGTCGTACGAGGGGAAGGCCTCGTAGTCCTCCGGCACCATCACGTTCGAGAACCGCAGGCCGGTGATCGACAGCTCGGGGTGCCACCGCACGAGTTCGACGGCCATGCGCTCCTCGAGCGTCTTCACGAGCGAGTACACCGACTCGGGTCGGGGCGGGTACTCCTCGTCTACGGGGATGTACGGCGGCGGCACGTCGAACGGCAGGCCGAGGACGGTCTCGCTCGACGCGTAGACGATGCGACGGATGCCGAGCCTCACGGCCGCCCAGAACACGTTGAACGTCGCGTTCATGTTGTTGTGGAAGGTCGCGACGTCGGAGCGGATGCCGGGGGCCGGGATGGCACCGAGGTGCACGACCGCGTCGAACCCGTCGTGGCGATCGCCCACCGCGGTCAGGGCGTCGACGACCTGGCCGTAGTCGGTGAGGTCGACCTGGACGAAATCGGGGCCGCGGGTGCCGACGACGTCGATGCCGAGGACGTCGTGGCCGGCCGCGCGCAGTTCGCGGGCGACCACGGTGCCGAGCTTTCCGGATGAGCCGGTGAGTGCGATGCGCATGACACCAGCCTGCCACTGCGCCGGGCTGCCGGGGCGGCCGGGGCCGCTCCGGC
>NZ_JBJDRL010000092.1:0-11606 GCF_044987475.1 Microbacterium sp. ZW CA_36 | reverse complement strand
GGCGGGCGACGCGGCGGCAGGCTTAGCCGCAGGCGCGCCATCCGTCGACTTGCCGACGCCGTCGGCCTCGAGCGCGGCGCGCAGCTTGCGCGCCACGGGGGGTTCGATGGTGGACGAGGGGCTCTTGACGTATTCGCCGAGCGCCTTCAGCTTCTCGAGCGCGACCTTGCTGTCGACGCCGAGCTCGGAAGCGATCTCGTGCACGCGTGGTTTGGCAGCCACAAATTCTCCTGTCTGGGTCCACCCAGGCAGGGCAGACCGTTAATCGCGGACGGGTCTCATTTCGAGCCGTTCACTTTGTTTCCATAGCCGTTCAGCCTTTTGTTCGCTGTAGGTACTGGTCGATGGTCTGCGTGTCAAGCGGGCCTGACACACGCAATGCGCGTACGAAGGCACGGCGCCGAAGGGCGGCATCCATGCACTCCGGCGTCTTGTGCACCCACGCGCCTCGTCCGGGCATCGATGCGCGCTCGTCGAGGACGAGGACGGAATCGATGGAGACCACCCTGAGGAGAGTGGACCGGGGAGCACGCGTGCGGCATCCGACGCACGTTCGTACAGGTTCCATCGTACACCTCGCGTCTGGGAGCACGCGCCGCAGGCGGCGCTCAGCCCTCCTCGAGGATGCTGTCGGGCTGGATGTCGATCTTGGCACCGGTGAGCTTGGCGGCCAGGCGGGCGTTCTGCCCCTCCTTGCCGATCGCGAGCGACAGCTGGTAGTCCGGCACGAGGGCTCGTACGGCCTTGTTCGAAGCATCCAGGACGAAGCTCGACGTCACCTTCGCGGGCGACAGAGCGTTCGCGACGAACTTCGCCAGCTCCGGGTCGTAGTCGACGATGTCGATCTTCTCGCCGCCGAGCTCCTCGGTCACCGCGCGCACACGGCGGCCGAGCTCGCCGATGCAGGCGCCCTTGGCATTGATGGACGGGTCGTTCGCCTTGACGGCGATCTTCGTGCGGTGGCCGGCTTCGCGCGCCAGCGAGACGATCTCCACGAGTCCGGCGGGGATCTCGGGCACCTCGAGCGCGAACAGCTTGCGGACAAGGCCCGGGTGGGTGCGGGAGACCGTGATCTGCGGCCCCTTCGTACCCTTGGCGACCGACGTGACGTAGACGCGCAGGCGGGCACCGTGCGCGTAGTCCTCGCTGGGCACCTGCTCCTCGGGCGGCAGGATGGCCTCGACCGAGCCGAGATCCACGTGCACCATGCGGGGGTTCGGGCCCTGCTGCACGATGCCGGCGACGATGTCGCCCTCCTTGCCCCGGAACTCGCCCAGCACGGCGTCGTCGGCGATGTCGCGCAGACGCTGGCTGATGACCTGCTTCGCGGCGAACGCGGCGATGCGGCCGAAGTCCTCGGGAGTCGACTCCTCCTCGCCGATGACGGCGCCTTCGTCGTCGAGGACGGGGATGAACACGGCGACGTGACCGGTCTTGCGGTCCAGTTCCGAGCGCGCGCCCTCAGGCAGTTCGCCGGTGGGCGACGTGTGCTTGGCGTAGGCGGTCAGGATCGCCTGTTCGATGATGCGCACGAGCTCGTCGAAGGGGATCTCCTTCTCGCGCTCGACAGTCCGCAGCAGTCCGAGATCGATGTCCACAGTGGCCTCCGTATTCAGCTCTCACCGGCACGTCGACGCGCGCCGGAACCCTACAACGTTACCCGATGCCGCGGCGCACGGTTCTGGGAGTCCGATGCACGGCTGCACGTGGCTGGGGGTGCTCGCAGGAGGGCGCGGCCAACGTCGCCCCGGGGGCCGGTTCTGAGACGCCTACTCGGTCGGGCAGTCATCGACGTGCGTGTCGGCGTGACGGAACCGCGCGTCTGTCCAGGCGATGAGCACCGGCACGAAATGCGAGCCCGGGAGCAGGGTGCGCAGGTGGTCGTAGCCACGGTATTCGAGGCTGCGGACCTGATCGCCCTGCGCGCACAGCCGCTCGACGAACTCGTGCTGGAGGTGGGGGGGAATGACCTCGTCCTCGTCGCCCCAGGCGATGAGGATCGGCTGCTCCCAGGGCCCCGTCGGCGTGTTGTCCTCGAGACGACGGCCGAGGGCGCCGGTGGTGAGGTCGCCCTCGAACAGCGGGCGGTCCTCGGAGACGCCGAGCGCCGTCGCCACTGACACGACGACGCCGGGTTCGGAGGGACACCGCTGCGTCATCTCGCGGACGATGGCCTCCGAGCCCGGGGCGATGTAGTCGGTGAGTTCCACGTCGTCGTAGGTGTCGGCATACGGCACGAGCACCCACGAGATGAGGATGGACAGCAGCGCATTGGCATCGCCCCTCGTCAGCTCCTCGGCCAGCTCGACAGGCTCGGCGGCCGGTGCGAGCAGCGCCGTGCCCCGGATGTCGAGGTCGGGGGCGTAGTCGCCGGCGATCTGCGACGTCCACAGCGCCGCGTGTCCGCCCTGCGAGTGTCCCCAGACGACGGTCCGGCTCGACAGCGTGAGACCGTCCAGCTCGCCTGCGGCGAGCACCGCGTCGAGTGACGAGCGCGCCTCGCCGCGCCCGATGAGATAGGGGAAGACGCCCGGCGCGCCCTGGCCGGAGTAGTCGGACGCCACGACGACCCACCCGCGTGCGAGCGCCTGGTCGAGGCCCGGTATCGCCCACTTCGTCGCGGACGCGTCGCGCAGGCTGGGCGCGCAGCCACGGGCGACGCCGGTCGTCCCGTGGTTCCAGACGACGACCGGTCGCGGACCCGGCGGCGCCTGCTGCGGCACGATCACGAGAGCGCTCGCCACCGCGGGCTGCCCGTTCGCGTCGCGGGTCGTGTAGAGGATGCGCATGACCTCGGCGCCGGAGGGCTTCTGCCCCGAGAAGTCGTCCGTGCGGATCAGCTGCCCGTGCTCGTACGGCACGACGGCCGGCGGGTCGTAGAAGGCGTCCACGACCTGCGCGCCGTCCTCGAACCACGCGTTCGCCCACCAGCCACCGGCGGCGAGCGCTACGAGCAGTGCCGAGAGGGCGTACCGGCCGGCGGCCAGCCACGCGGCGCGGGCGCGACGCCGCCTCGGGGCACCCGCAGCTGCGGCCGAGACGGATGCCGCGTCCGGAGGCGCCGACTCTGCCGAGGCGGAAGCCGCATCCGTGAGGTCGGGCACGTCTCGCGCCGACGCGTGCGTCTTCGCCGGGACCGGCCCGGCGGGCTCACCGGTGGCGGGGACCGAGCGTCTGCCCTCGACGAACGCGCGCACGGCACGCACGAGCATGGACGCACCGAAGATCACCGTCCGCACGCCGAAGATCAGCGCGACGACGAGCACCGTCACGTCGGGCCACGCATACGACAGGATGCCGAACGCGATCTGCGCCCCGCCCCAGACGCCGGCGAGCACCCGCTGGCTGACACTCCCCCGCCGCACCGCGTCGTAGATCGACGCCAGACCGCCGAGCACGAGAAGCACCGCGATGATCTCGGGGAGCAGCTCGAGGGTACGGCCGAGGCCGAGGAGGATCCCCAGGCCCAGCGCGATCCACACGACGCCGAATCCGACGCGGGACCACAGCGCCGTCTCGGGCGCCGCGAGCATCCGTGCCACGCCGGAGAAGATGGCACTCAGTCCCACGTAGACGGTGAGGAGGACCAGCGAGGTGAGCGGCCGCGTCACGATGAGGAGTCCGACCAGCAGCGACAGCGCGCCCACCACGACGAGCACCGCCGGAGGAGCTCCGCGCACGAGTCGCGGCACGACGCTCCATCCGGACGGGAGCTGTCGACGGCCCTCGCGGATCATCCGCCCCATGATAGGTGCGCCCGCCGATGGCACCCTGAGGCCGCACCGCGCGCGGCGAACCGTCGTGGTCGGCAACGCATCCCGCCGGACCCGCGTCAACCCCCGCCTTCCGCGCGATCACGGGTCTAGCGTGAGGGCGTGAAAGCCAACGCGAAGCAGCTGGCCCGCGAGGCGGAGTCCAGCGCCGTCTTCGAGGCCGTGGCCCGCGCCGGATACGTCGCCAACGGCGTGATCCACATCCTCATCGGGGTCATCGTCATCGTGCTCGCCGCGGGCGGGCGCGGCGAAGGCGACCAGGCGGGCGCGATGAAGGCGGTGGCAGGCGCCCCCGCCGGCTTCGTCGTCCTGTGGCTCATCGCGGTCGGACTGTGGGCGCTGGGCGTGTGGCACGCGGCCGAAGGCCTCCTCGCGCGCGACCGATCGGGCGACGCCAAGGGCGCCGCGCGCAAGTGGGGCCGACGGATGGCCGATTGGGGGCAGGCGGCGGTCTTCATCGCGCTCGGCCTCATCTCGGCAGCGGTGGCGATGGGCGCGCGACCCAACGCCGAGGAGGCGGCAGAGGGCGCGAGCCGGGGACTGCTGGAGGTGCCTGGCGGACCCATCCTGCTGGGACTCATCGGCCTCGGTATAGGAATCGGCGGGATCTCGTTCGTGGTGATGGGCGTCATGCGGAGCTTCCGCACGCGCGTGCGGATCCCGGACGGCAAGCGCGGACGCACGCTCACGACGCTCGGGGTCGTCGGCTTCGTCGCGAAGGGCGTCGCCCTGACGATCGTCGGGGTGCTGCTCGTCATCGCCGCGGTGGCGACGGACGCCGAGACCGCCGGTGGGCTGGACGGTGCGGTCGACGCGCTGCTCGCCCTGCCGCTCGGCCCATGGCTCGCCTGGATCGTCGGCGTGGGCTTCATCGCCTATGGGATCTTCACCGTCGTGCGGGCCCGCGTCGCGCGGATGTGACAACGCGGACTGCGGCGACCCGGGGCGGCAGGGGATCCATTGAGGCGCGGCATCCGTGCTGTCAATGCCCTGGAGGACATGCGCGACATCGTCGAGTCTGAGGGCATGACACACGCAGAAGAAGATCTCGTCACCGGCCCGGAGGCGATCGCCCGGGTCAAGGAGCTGGTCGAGGACATCGACTTCACGATGCTCACCACCCGGGATGCCGCGGGCAATCTCGTGAGTCGGCCGATGAGCACACGGCAGATGGACGACGCCGGCGACATCTGGTTCTTCACCCTCGCGGGGACCAGCAAGGTCGCCGAGGCCCAGGCCGACCCGCAGCACGACGTCGGACTGTCGTACCTCGACCCGAAGGGTCACCGGTACGTGTCGGTCGCAGGGCGTGCCGAGGTCGTCCGCGACGACGCGAAGATGAAGGAGCTCTACTCCCCCGACCTCGACATCTGGTTCGAGGACGGACTGGACACCCCCGGCATCGTGCTGCTGCGCGTGACGCCGGTCGAGTGCGAGTTCTGGGAGCCGCGGCACGGCAAGCTCGTCACCGCCGCGGGAGTGCTCAAGTCACTGGTGACCAAGGACACGCCCGACGACACGATGTCGCACGGCAAGGTCAGCTGCTGACCGGAGCCGGACGCCGCGCCGCCTGAGGTCAGGCGGCGCGGCGCTCTCGGCGGCGGCCGGTCAGGCGCGGTAGACCTGGACCACCGACGGGCGCGGCGCCGTCGGCACGGCGCCCGGCAGGGTCGAGCCGTAGTCGGGGAACAGCGAGGTCGGCGCCGCGAACGTGCCGTCCTCACCGGGGTGCTGCACCGCGACGAAGACGAGGCCCTCCTTGTCGTGGATCACCGGCCCGCAGGTCTCGGCATCACGCGGCACCGACAGGAACTGCTGCACGTGGCCGCGCTCGGCGCCCTCGAGCGGCACGAGGAAGAGTCCGTCGTTGTAGCCGATCGTGCTGGGCGCGCCATCCGTGGAGATCCAGAGGTTGCCAGACGAGTCGAAGGCGACGTTGTCGGGGCACGAGATCGGCGACACGAGCTCCTTGGGGAAGCCTGCGAAGTACGAGTTGGCGAACGTCGCCGGGTCGCCGCAGAGGAGCAGGATGCTCCAGCCGAACGTGGTGCCGGACTGCCCCGCCGTCTCGGTCAGCTCCACCACATGCCCGTAGCGGTTGCCGGTGACCGGGTTGGTCTCGTCGAGCGTCGCCGCCGAGCGAGCCGAGTTGTTGGTCAGCGCCAGGTACACCTTGCCGGTCTTCGGGCTGGGCTCGACGTCCTCCGGACGGTCCATCTTCGTCGCGCCGACCGCATCCGCCGCGAGACGCGTGTGGACCAGGACCTGCTCGGTCGTGAAGCCGGGCACGACGCTCTGCCCGTTCTGCGTCAGCGGGAGCCAGCTGCCGGAGCCGTCGAACAGCCCATCGCTCGGAAGCGCTCCGGTGCCGAGGATCTCGCCGGCCGGGGAGTTGCCCGAGAACTTCGCGACATACAGGTCGCCCTCGCTCAACAGCTGCAGGTTCTTCCTGCGCGAACCCGAGATCCTGTTCTTCGACACGAACTTGTAGAGGTAGTCGTTGCGCTCGTCGTCGCCCATGTAGGCGACCACGTGGCCGTCCTCCGCGACGATGACGTTCGCGCCCTCGTGCTTGAACCGGCCCATCGCGGTGTGCTTGCGAGGCGTCGACGTCGGATCCTGCGGGTCGATCTCGACGATGTAGCCGAACCGGTTGGGCTCGTTGACGAAGTCGGGGTTGTGCGCGTCGAAGCGAGGGTCGTACTTCTCCCATCCCGTCGACGTCGAGGTGGAGGCGGACGCCTGGTACCGCTTCTGAGCCGGGGTGTCCGCTGCCCACGCGAAGTACCCGTTGAAGTTCTCCTCGCCCGACAGGATCGTGCCCCACGGGGTCGTCCCGCCTGCGCAGTTGCCCAGCGTGCCGTGCACCCACCGACCCTCGGGGTCGGCCGCGGTCTTCACCAGGTCGCTCCCGGCCGCAGGGCCTGTCAGCTCGAAGACGGTCTCGACCGTGATCCGGCGGTTGCGGGGGCCACCGACGACATACGACCAGGGCTCACCCGTGCGCTTGCGGCGGATCTCGACGACCGACATGCCCTGCGCGGCCTTGAACACGTCGCCGCGGCGCTGGAGCTCAGCCGGGTCGGACGACGGCGGGAACATGATCGCGGGGTTGACGTACTCGTGGTTGGTCACCAGGACGCCGGTCTTGCCGCTCGGGTCGGCGACGATGTCGAGGTAGTCGCAGTTGTAGCCGAACTGCAGAGCCTGAGCCGCGGGCGACTGGCCGTCGATGTCGAAGGCCGGAGCGTTCGAGAACAGGGGGTCGCCCCACCGGATGACGGGCCGCCAGGTGTAGCCCGACGGAACCGTGAACTCGTCGACGAGCCGGTTCACCGGGGAGATGGGGTCGAACGGCAGGCTGCCGCCGGCGGGGCGAGCGAATGCCGCGCCCGCTCCCCCGACGCCCGCCGAGCCGGGCGCCGACAGCGGCGTCTGCGAGCGGAGACCGCCGACGGCGATCGCGAGCGCCCCGGCCGCGCCGAGCCCGAGGAGCGCACGACGCGACAGCGCAGCCGAGGCCACCTCCTGGAAGGTCTCGTTGTGCGAGGAGTTGCACTCCGGCCCGAGGCACGCGTTCGCGCACTTGTACTGGCACGTCGCCGCGAGGCGCTTGCCGCGCGCGTGGTCGGCGAGGGGAAGGGAACGGCGGAATCCTTCGATGATGCTCACGAGGGTCCTCTCTGCAGGCATGGCGGCGTCGGCCGGGGATGCCGTCAGCCTCGCCCCGTGCGGCGACGCCCACCGGAACCGCAGGTGAACAGCCGACGACGGACGCATGAGAACGACCTCATTCCCGGGACGGATGCCGCGGCCTCAGCCGCCGTGGATCAGGCCGGCGGTGCAGAGTGCAGCGCGTTGACCGCCGCGATCAGGCGGTACAGCTCACCCACGCGGAACTGGTTGAGCCGCAGCACCAGGCGCGGCAGCTCCACGCGGTCGTCGTCCTCACGTTCGATCGTGAGCGGGCCGCGGCGCTCGATGCGGCCCTCTGCGAGCAGGGCGCCGAACTCGGCGTTCAACGCCGATACCTCGGCATCCGTCGGCTCGCTCTTCAGACGCAGCACCAGGCGCTTGCCGACCCACCGCAGCGAGTCATAGTTGCGGTAGAAGCCGGTCAATGCGGCCACGGCGGACTCGACCGAGTCGGTCACCACGACGCGATCGAAATCGCCCTCGGAGATGACCCCCGACGACAGCAGGTGGTCGTCGACGAAACTGCGCAGTCCTGACCAGAACCTTCCACCGGGGGCGTCCAGGAGCACGATCGGCGTCGGGTCGGCCTTTCCCGTCTGCTGCAGGGTCAGCAGTTCGAACATCTCATCCAGCGTGCCGAACCCGCCGGGCACGCACACGAAGCCCTTCGACTCCTTCACGAGCATGAGTTTGCGCGTGAAGAAGTACTTCATGGTGACGTTCCGCGCGTTCTCGCCGACGATCGCGTTCGGCTTCTCCTCGAACGGCAGCCGGATCGAGACGCCGAGCGAGTTGTGGGCACCCGCTCCCTCCGCCGCCGCCTGCATGATCCCCGGGCCTGCGCCCGTCACGACCATCCACCCGCTCGCGGCCAGCGCGGCGGCGACCTCCGAGGCCTGACGGTAGAGCGCGTCGTCGGGGAGGGTGCGAGCCGAGCCGAAGATCGTCGCCTTCGGCAGGTCCTCGTACGGCGCGAACAGCTGGAACGCCGCGCGCATCTCGGTGAGCGCCGCGCTCGCGATCTTCAGGTCGAGCCTGTCGGCGCGGTCCAGGCCCAGCCCGATCCCGGTCGCGAGGATGCGGGCGACGAGATCGGCGTTGTCGGTGATCCCGGCATCTGCGAGCATCCCCCGCATGTCCTCGGTCACTTCAGGGGGCACCGCGGCGCTGTGGTTCATGCCTCCACGTTGCCATGTCCCGTCCGTGTGCGGGCGGACGCAAGCGGAGCGCCCGGATCAACCGTTCCGACCCGAAGGTCGGACGAGGCTCAACGTGCCGTCAGGCGCGCCACCGCGTCCGCGCTGGACACGACCTCGCGTTCGCCGGTGCGGCGGTCCCAGACCTCGACCTGGCCATCGGCGGCGCCACGGCCGACGATGACGATCCTCGGCACGCCGACGAGCTCGGCGTCGCCGAACTTCACGCCCGGAGACACCTTGGGCCGGTCGTCGTAGAGCACATCGAGGCCGGATGCCTCCAGATCGGCCGACAGCTTCTCGGCCACGTCGAACATGACGGCCTCACGCCCGGCCGCCACGACGTGGACGTCGAACGGCGCCACCGACGGCGGCCAGATGAGGCCCTTTTCGTCGTTGTTGAGCTCGGCGATGATCGCCAGGATGCGGGTGACGCCGATGCCGTACGAGCCCATCGTCACCGTGACGAGCTTGCCGTTCTCGTCGAGGACCTTGAGACCCAGCGTCTCGGCGAAGAAGCGCCCGAGCTGGAAGACGTGCCCGATCTCCATGCCGCGAGCGAGCTCGACGGGCCCGGAGCCGTCGGGCGCCGGGTCTCCGGCGCGGACGTTCGCGACCTCGACGAAGCCGTCACCGGCGAAGTCCCGGCCGGCGACGAGGGTGTGGACGTGCTTCTGGTCGATGTTGGCCCCGGTGATCCACGCCGTGCCGTCGGCGATACGCGGATCGAGGAGGTAGCGGATGCCGGTCGCCGACTCCTCGCCGAGCACCGCCCCGGTCTCGGACCACGGACCGATGTAGCCCTTGACGAGCAGCGGGTGCCTCTCGAAGTCCTGCTCGGTCGCGGGCTCCACGGCCGCGGGGGCGAAGGCCACCTCGACGCGCTTGTCGTCGATGTCGCGGTCGCCGGGCACGCCCACGATGACCAGCTCGCGGGTGCCGTCGAGATGGGTCAGGGCGAGCACGACGTTCTTGAGCGTGTGCGCCGCGGTCCACTCCGCGGCGCCGTCCGTTGCGGGGCCGGCGATCCCCGACGCGGGAGCATCGAGGTGCGCGTTCGCGTGGTCGACCAGCGTCTGGATCGTCGGGGTGTTCGGCGAGTCGAAGATGACCGGTGCGCCGATGCCGTCGAAGGGGATCGACGCCGGCGCGGTCGTCGTGTACGCCTCGACGTTCGCGGCGTAGCCGCCCGCTGACCGGACGAACGTGTCTTCGCCGACGGCCGTCGGGTGCAGGAACTCCTCGGAGCGGGCGCCACCCATCAGTCCGTTGTCGGCGGCGACGATGACGTACTCGAGTCCGAGCGCCTGGAAGATCCGCTCGTACGCGTCGCGCTGCGATTGGTACGAGGCGTCCTGCCCCTCGTCGGTGTAGTCGAACGAGTACGCGTCCTTCATCGTGAACTCGCGCCCGCGCAGGAGCCCAGCACGTGGGCGGGCCTCATCGCGGTACTTGTCCTGGATCTGATAGATCGTCAGCGGCAGGTCCTTGTACGACGAATACAGGTCCTTGACGAGGAGCGTGAACATCTCCTCGTGGGTCGGTGCGAGCAGATAGTCGGCGCCCTTGCGGTCCTGCAGGCGGAAGATGCCGTCGCCGTATGAGGTCCAGCGGCCGGACGCCTCATACGGGTCGCGCGGCAGCAGGGCCGGGAAGTGCACCTCGTACGCGCCGGCGCTCGTCATCTCGTCGCGGATGATCTTCTCGATCTTCGCCTTGACCTTGAGCCCGAGCGGCAGCCAGGTGAACACGCCCGGCGCGGCACGCCGGATATAGCCGGCGCGCACGAGCAGCCGGTGGCTCGTCACCTCCGCGTCGGCGGGGTCTTCACGAAGCGTGCGGAGGAAGAAGTGCGACAGACGGGTGACCACGAGGGTCAAGTCTAGGACGCACGGTCCCCACGCCCACTCACGACAGCGTCGGCGCGCTGCCGCGAGGGTGGCCCTGGCCGCGTCACGGAGTCAGGTGGACCTGCCCGGGTGCCGGGGTCAAGGACGCATCAGTGCGAGCACCGCCGCGGTGAGCGGGAGCGCGTCGGTGGTGCTCCGGATGAAATCGGGCGTCACCATGAGGACGTTGACACCATCGGTCGCGACGACCACGGAGCCGGACCCCTCGTAGCGGTCGAGCCCCGGCGCGATGACGGCGGCCTCTGCCCCGTCGACCGTCACCGGCTGCGCGTCCGCCGCGTCGAGCGCCGTCTGGAACGCGATCGCGCCGCCGGGGACGACGTCGACGCGGACCACCTCGCCTGAGGTCGTATCTCCGCTCCCCGATGTGAAGTGCAGTTCGCACCAGCTCGTGGCGCGTGCGAACAGCGCGACCCCCTCCAGTCGCTCGGTCGCCTCGCCGCGACTGCTCTGGGCAAGCAGTGCCACCCGCTCGAAGCCGTACACGGCAGGGTCGATGGATGCGACGATCGCGGCGCAGTCGGGCAGCGCCCACCACTCGGCGGTACGGGCGGCGGGAGTCGGGGCCGGGTGATCGGCCAGGCGGCGCGATGCCTCGGCGAAGAGTCCGGCAACACCCGTCGCCGTCACGGACTCCTTCTCGCCTGCCGCCCGGACAACCATCCATGTGCCGCCCACGACGCCCGCCTCCGTGCATTCGACCTGGGTTCCGTCCTCAGTGACGGGCGCGCACCCGGTCGCGGTGCCCGCCTGCAGAGCGTCGTCGACCACGGCCTCGGGATAGGCCATCAGGTGTGCGGTGGCCGCCAGGTAGACGCCGTCCGACACCCAGACGCAGTCGATTCCCCCGAGCACCTCGTTCGCGCCCGTCTTCCAGCGGTAGTCCGACAGCATCATGTCGATCTTCGCGACCGCCTCCACGTTCGCTTCGTCGAGCGCGTTCGCGCATTCGCCGGCGAAGGGAGTGACGCCCGCTGCTGATGCGACCGGAGTGGGAGGTGACGGCGTCGACGTGGGGGCGGGGGTCGTCT
>NZ_JBJDRL010000091.1:0-11632 GCF_044987475.1 Microbacterium sp. ZW CA_36 | reverse complement strand
GTCATGTGGGTGCTCCGATTCGTGAGGGGATGGGGATGCTGTCTCGCGGGGTGTCGTCAGCGCCGGGCGCTGACGACACCCCGCGAGACAGCATCCCCATCCCCTCACGAATCGGAGCACCCACATGACCGACACCACCGAAGTGACCCTGTACCAGCGGCTCGGCGAAGGCGACGGCATCGCCGCCGTCGTCGACAACATGTACCGGCTGATCCTGGGCGACGAGACGCTCGCGCCCTACTTCTCGCAAACCCGGATGGTCGACCAGAAGCGTCACATGGCGCTCTTCCTCGCCGCGGCGGCCGGCGGTCCCAACGGCTACAAGGGCCTCGATATGCGCGCCGCCCACGCCGGACGCGGGATCACCGACGCCGACTTCGACCGGGTCATCGGCCATGCGGCGACGGCGCTCGCCGACGCGGGCGTCGACGAAGCCACGATCGGCCAGGTCGCGGGCGCGCTGATGCCGCTGCGCTCCGAGGTCACCACCGCCGGCTAGGAGAGCCGAGCCCCGGCGCCTCGTCGAGGGCGACGCGCGGCCGTCCTACACTGGACGCACGCTCCACCGACGTCGATCGGAGCCGCCGTGTCATCACCCTGGTCGCAGCGCCGCGAGGTGTCGCCCGAGACATCCCGTCTGCTCATCGAGCGCGCGCACGAAGAACTGGTCGCGGGCAATGCCGCCGACGAGCGGCTGAACGACGTGCGGATGCTCGTGCGGGAGTCCTGGCGCCGTTCGCTCGACAGCCTCGTGGGCGCCGAAGGGCTGCCGCCCCTCGACCTGACCGCGGAAGAGCTCGAGGCGTATCGCCGCGCGCACCCGCTCGCCGGCGTCATCGACATGGTGCGCGGACTGCTGCTGCCGGGCGAGGCCTCGGAGTCCGGTGTCGTCGTGGCGGTCGGCGATGCCGCCGGGCGGCTGCTGTGGGTCGAGGGCGACCGGAACGTGCGCCGGCTGACGGGCGACATGGGGTTCGTCGAGGGCGCGAACTGGTCGGAGGACGCCGTCGGCACCGCCGCCCCGGGCACGGCCCTCGCGCTCGGCCGGTCGGTGCAGATCACCGGCGCCGAGCACTTCAACCGTCTCGTCCAGCCGTGGTCCTGCAGCGCCGCCCCGGTGCACGATCCCGAGACGCGCCGCATCCTCGGCGTCATCGACGTGACCGGGGGCCTTGAGGCGGTGACGCCGCAGGCGCAGCTGCTGGTGGACGCCACCGCCCGGGCGATCGAGGGAGAGCTGCTGGTCGCGCGGCTCCGTGCTCGCGCCGCCGAGGGACAGACTCCCGCGCCCGGCGCCGCCCGGCGCCGCTCGCCCACTCGGCGCGCCGAGCCCACTCGTGCGACCCTCCGGGTGCTCGGACGCGACCGTGCCTTGCTCGAGGTGGCCGGCGAGGGCGTCGAGACGGTGTCCGAGCTCGGTCCGCGCCACGCCGAGCTGCTGCTCATGCTCGCCGTGCACCGCCAGGGGCTGTCGGCCGAGCGACTGGGCGAGCTCGTGTACGGCGAGTCCGCCGATGCTCGCCGCGCGGCGACGGGTGCGACGTCCGTCACGCTCCGCGCCGAGATGGTGCGCCTGCGCAAGGCGCTCGCGGCATCCGCTCCCGCTCTCGTGCCGGAGTCCCGGCCCTACCGGCTCGGCGTCGAGATCGAGACCGATGCGCACCAGGTGCTGTCGCTGCTCGACCGGGGCGCGCACCGGGTCGCGCTCGCCGCGTACCGGGGCGACGTGCTGCCGGATTCCGTCGCGCCCGGGGTGGAGGAGTTCCGCGACACGGTCCGCGTCGCGCTGCGCGAGGCGCTCATGGCCGAGGCGTCCGTCGATGTCCTGCTGGCGTTCGCCGAGACGGATGCCGGCGCCGATGACGTCGACCTGCTGCGGCTCTGCCTCTCGATGGTGCCCGCGCGGTCGCCCCGTCGTGCGGGGCTCGTGGCGCGGATCGAGAAGCTCGACGCCGCTCTCTGATCGCGGACCGTTCCTGTCCGCATTTGGCGGGAGGGTGGATCCACGACAGAGAGGAACCGCCATGCTCCGCGGATTCGCCACCATCAGCTACTACGCCGCAGACCTGAACGCCGCTTCGCGCTGGTACGCCGAGGTACTGGGTATCGAGCCCTACTTCGTCACTCCTGCCTACATCGAGTTCCGTGTGGGGGACTACGAGCACGAGCTCGGCATCATCGATGCGCAGTACCGGCCGCCGATGCCCGACGGGCCGGCCGGTGCGGTCATGCAGTGGGCGGTCGATGACGTGCACGCGAGCCTCGCGCGCCTGATCGAGTTCGGCGCCGCCCCGTATCAGCCGGTGATCGAGCGAGGTCACGGCTTCAACACCGCGGCCGTGGTCGACCCCTTCGGCAACATCCTCGGCATTATGGAGAACCCGCACTACCTCGAGATCGTCGAGCGGGACCGCGCTCGACGCTCGCCCTCTGCCGAGTAGCGCGCGTCGCCCACGTTCGGTCTCGCTCGCTCAGCGGGCCTGTCCCGGTCGTTGAGCGAGCGAGGAACGCGGTCGATGAGCGAGCTTGCGAGTCGAAACGCAGAGACGAAACGCCCTGCGCCCGGCGCAGACGATCGGCCGCAACGTTGTGCAACCTCCGCGGGCCTACCTTCGACCCATCGCGACGAGGACCGTCGCACCACGCGTCGAAGGAGACCAGCATGACCATCGTCGAAGAGGGCGTCTCGAGCATCTACGCCGCTCCCGGGCAGCGCGGCTCGATCGCCGACTACCGCCCCCGCTACGGCCACTACATCGGCGGCGAGTTCGTCGAGCCGATCAAGGGCCAGTACTTCGAGAACATCAGCCCCGTCACGGGCAAGCCCTTCACCGAGGTGGGCCGCGGCACGGCGGAGGACATCGACCGCGCGGTGGATGTCGCGTGGCGGGCGTTCGTGTCATGGAAGCGCACCACGCCGGCCGAGCGCGCGCTCATCCTCAACAAGATCGCCGACCGCATCGAGCAGAACCTCGAGAAGATCGCCGTCGCCGAGACGTGGGAGAACGGCAAGCCCGTCCGCGAGACGCTGGCGGCCGACATCCCGCTCGCCGTCGATCACTTCCGGTACTTCGCGGGTGTGCTCCGCGGTCAGGAGGGCTCGCTCAGCCAGATCGACGAGGACACCGTGGCGTACCACTTCCACGAGCCGCTCGGCGTGGTCGGGCAGATCATCCCGTGGAACTTCCCCATCCTCATGGCCACGTGGAAGCTCGCGCCGGCGCTGGCAGCCGGCAACTGCGTGGTGCTGAAGCCGGCCGAGCAGACGCCGGCGTCGATCCTGTTCCTGTTCGAGATCATCGGCGACCTCCTGCCGGCGGGCGTCGTCAACATCGTCAACGGGTTCGGCATCGAAGCCGGAGCGCCGCTGGCGCAGCACAAGCGCATCCGCAAGGTCGCGTTCACGGGTGAGACGACCACGGGCCGCCTCATCATGCAGTACGCGTCGCAGAACCTCATTCCGGTGACCCTCGAGCTCGGGGGCAAGAGCGCGAACGTGTTCTTCGAGGACGTCGCCCGCGACACCGGCGACGCCTACTACGACAAAGCCCTCGAGGGCTTCACGCTCTTCGCGCTCAACCAGGGCGAGGTGTGCACGTGCCCCTCGCGCGCGCTCATCCAGCGATCCATCTACGACCGCTTCCTCGGCGACGGGCTCGACCGCGTCGCGAAGATCGTGCAGGGCAACCCGCTCGATCCGGCGACGATGATCGGCGCACAGGCCTCGAACGACCAGCTCGAGAAGATCCTGTCGTACATCGAGATCGGCAAGGCGGGCGGCGCGAAGCTGCTCGCGGGCGGCGAGCGCGTCGACTTCGGCGGCGACCTCTCGGGCGGCTACTACGTCGCGCCGACGGTTTTCGAGGGCTCGAACGACATGCGCATCTTCCAGGAGGAGATCTTCGGCCCCGTCGTCTCGGTGACCTCGTTCGACGACTTCGACGACGCCATCTCGATCGCCAACGACACGCTGTACGGCCTCGGCGCCGGGGTCTGGAGCCGCTCGGGTGACACCGCCTACCGCGCCGGTCGCGCCATCGAGGCCGGGCGCGTCTGGACGAACACCTATCACCAGTACCCCGCGCACGCGGCGTTCGGCGGCTACAAGCAGTCCGGCATCGGCAGGGAGAACCACCTCAAGATGCTCGACCACTACCAGCAGACGAAGAACCTGCTCGTGTCGTACGCCGACGGTGCGATGGGCTTCTTCTGATACCCGCCCCGGCCCGGGTGGAGCGAGTCGCCAGCCGCTCCGCCCGGGCCGTTTCAGACCTCGGTCGTTGAGCGGAGGGCGCTCTGGCGCCCGAAGACGAAACGCCAGAGCCTTGCGCGAAACCCGCGACGTGTCGTCTGCGTTTCGACTCGCAAGCTCGCTCAACGACCGCGTTCCTCGCTCGCTCAGCGACCGGGATGAGGAGTCCTGATGGCCCCGACCCGAACCCACGCGCGTGTGGCGGTGACGGATGCCGCGGCATCCCTCCTGCGGCAGCTCACGGCCCAGCACGGCCCGCTGATGCTCCACCAGTCCGGCGGATGCTGCGACGGCAGCGCGCCGATGTGCTTCCCGGTCGGGATGTTCCAGACCGGCCCGTCAGACGTGCGGCTGGGTGAGCTCGAGGTCGGCCTCGCAGAGCCCATCGAGGTCTTCATCTCGGCGGCTCAGTACGAGTACTGGAAGTACACGCACCTCACGATCGACGTCGTTCCCGGCCGCGGCGCCGGGTTCAGCATCGAGGGGCCGACGGGCAGCCGCTTCATCATCCGCTCGCGCATGCTGACCGATGCCGAGCTCGACCACTTCGGGCTGGGGCCGCACGCCTCCGCGGGATGACGTGCGGCCCTCCCGTTCAGTGGCTGTCGCGGATGTCGCGCGCGAAGCCCTCGGCGTGCGCGCGGAGCGCCTCGATGCGCCGCTCGCGTGCGGCCATCACGTCGAACCCGAGGTAGGCGGGCGGCATCGGCCGGCGCGCGTTTACGGAGCACTCGAAGTTCTCGCACAGCAGAGTGCCGACGGTGTCGCCGTTGCGGCCGGCCTTGCCGGCGCGCTTGGCGCCGAACAGCACGACATCGTTCGGGAGCGTGACGTCCTCGCACCATGAGCACTGCGGGCGGGTGCGCGTGCGCTGCTCGGTCTGGCGCAGCAGGATGCCGACCGGCTCGTCGTCGACCGACACGACGATGAAGCCGGCGAGCGGCTGCTTCGGGTCCCGCCAGCCGAAGTAGTCGAGGTTCTGCCAATCGACCGGGGCCAGGTCAGGGATGACGAGGGCGTTGCGTTCGCGCAGCGAGGCGTTGACGAACGAGGCGCGAATGTCCTTCTGGGTGTATGCGTGCATGATTCCTTGTTTCACGGGGGATCGTCGCGGTACGACGAGAGATCGGATGCCGCGGGCCGGTGGTTCGCGGAGAGTCGACGGCGTCGCGCTCGGCCGAAGACCGGGCGACGCGCGCGGCTACCTCCGCTCGGCGCAGGACGCGCCGAGTACCCCCTCACGCCCGCCGGGCGTCGTGAACGTCGAATGCACGCCCGACAGCATACGCTCGTGCGCCTGCGCACCGGCTGCGTCGGCAGGGTCGGCGATCAGCGCAGCAGCGCCCAGCCCACCTGCGTGAAGAGCCAGTCGACACGACCGTCGTCCCGGTCGTTGAGCGAGGGAGGAACGACCGAGACGAAACGGCGTTTCGTCTCGCCGGCGCTCGCTCGGCGAGCTGGGGCCGGGCGTCCGGCGGTGACACGGTCGCGTCGTCGGGGAGCGGGGTGCCGGCCGCGTGCTCGTGGCACGGCCGGCGCATCGACATCGTGGTCTACGTGTCCGTGCGTGCAGCGCCCACCGGCATCGCGGCGTACGCGGCGAGCCAGGCGTCGGCGATGAGAGCGGCGCCCTGCGCCGTCGGGTGGACGCCGTCGGGCACGATCGCCGAGGCGCCGTGGGCTGCGGCCGCCGCGCCGATGCTGTCGTGCAGCGGCACGAGCGTGGCATCGAACCGCTCGGCGAGGCGGCGGACGGCGGCCCGCTTAGGGTCGAGGTCCTCGAGCCAGGCGGCCTGGCCCTCGCTCACCGGCACGAAGAACGGCTCCACGAGCACGAGGCGCTCGACGCCCGCTTCGCGGGCGGCCTCGAGGAGTCCCGCGACCGTGGCCTCGAAGTCCTCGGCCGAGGTCGGGTCCTCGTTGTCGTAGCGGCGCCACATGTCGTTCACGCCGATGTACACCGTGAGCACGTCGGGCTGCGTGGCGAGCACGTCGTCCCAGCGGGCGGCGAGGTCGACGGCGCGGTCGCCGCCGATGCCCTTGTTGACGACGGTGGCGTCGTCGCCGACCGCTCGCCCGATCAGGGCGACGTAGCCATCCCCCAGCGACGTGGCGTCATCTCGGTCGCGTCCGGAGTCGGTGATCGAATCGCCTGCGAAGACGAGGGTGGTCGAGCGAGGCATCCGGTGTGATCCAATCGGCGTAGTGCGTGGTTCGTCCGCATCGTCGAGAATCGCTTGACGGGCGGGTCTTGGACGTCCGCGACGGAGCGGACGTGGAGGTTCACGTGAACATATCGCTTCACGGCCCTGCGAGCGAGGAGCCGCGGGAATCGGTTTCGGGCAGGATCGAATCACGACGCGAGGAGGCGCCATGACCGATGCCCGCAGGGACCCCGACGATCTCGACGCGCTGCGCGCGGCATCCGACATCCTCGGCACCGACGCGCTCCTCACCCCGGACGAGCGCGCGGTCCGCGACCACGTGCGCGGCTTCGTCGACGCCGAGATCCGCCCGCACATCGCCGACTGGTTCGACCGAGGCCACTTCCCCGTCGAACTCGCACCTGCTCTCGGACGGCTCGGCGTCCTCGGCATGACCCTCGACGGGTACGGATGCCCCGGCCGCAGCGCCGTCGAGTACGGCCTGGCGGCGCTCGAGCTCGAGGCGGGCGACTCCGGCATCCGCACGTTCGTCTCGGTGCAGGGGTCGCTCGCGATGGGCTCGATCCACCGCTGGGGCAGCGACGAGCAGAAGCAGGAATGGCTGCCGCGCATGGCGGCCGGCGAGGCGATCGGCAGCTTCGCGCTCACCGAGCCGACCGCCGGCTCCGACCCGTCGAGCATGAAGACGTTCGGGCGGCGAGACGGCGGGGACTGGGTGCTCTCGGGGACGAAGCGCTGGATCGGCCTCGCCTCGATCGCGCAGTTAGCGGTCGTCTGGGCGCAGACTGACGACGGCGTCCGCGGGTTCCTCGTCCCGACCGGCACGCCGGGGTTCGAGGTCGCCGTGCTCGAGCCGAAGGGCTCGATGCGGGCCTCGGTGCAGACCGAGCTGCGCTTCGACGACGTGAGGCTGCCGGCATCCGCTCTCCTTCCCGAGGCGCGAGGGCTCCGCGGGCCGTTCTCGGCGCTCAACGAGGCGCGGTACGGGATCGTGTGGGGCGCGCTCGGGGCGGCGCGCGACAGCTACGAGGCGGCGCTCCGCCACGCCTTGCGACGCGAGCAGTTCGGCCGGCCCATCGCCGGGTTCCAGCTGACGCAGCGCAAACTCGTCGACATGGTGGTCGAACTGCAGAAGGGCGCGCTGCTGGCGCTGCAGATCGGACGTGCGAAGGATGCCGGCACCCTCACGTCGACGCAGATCTCGCTGGGCAAGCTCAACAACGTGCGCGAGGCGATCGCGATCGCCCGTGAGGCGCGCACGATCCTCGGCGGCGACGGGGTGCTGCTCGAGAACTCCCCGATCCGGCACGCGGCGAACCTCGAGTCGGTACGCACCTACGAGGGCACCGACGAGGTGCACACCCTCATCCTCGGTCAGCACCTCACCGGCCTCGACGCGTTCCGCTGACCGGTGTCGCGACCCCCGGTCAGGGCGGGTTCGGCGTCTGGTCGGCGATCCGGTACCATAGGAGGGTTGTCCGCACGCGTTCTATGCGCGGGAAGTCGGATGACGTGCACACACACCCTCCTGCTGTCGGGAAATGCCCGGCAGCCGTTCTAGTCCGAAGGAGGTGGGTTAGTGACGCACCAGTACGAACTCATGGTCATCCTGAACCCCGAGATCGACGAGCGCCAGGTCGGCGCCAACCTCGACAAGTTCCTGAAGGTCATCACGACCGACGGCGGCACCATCGAGAACATCGACATCTGGGGCAAGCGCCGTCTCGCTTACGAGATCCAGAAGAAGAACGAGGGCATCTACGCCGTCGTCAACTTCACGGCGACCGCCGCGACCACGCAGGAACTCGACCGCCAGCTCAACCTCAACGAGCAGATCATGCGCACCAAGGTGCTGCGTGCCGAAGAGGCCATCGCGATGATCGCGTCGGAGAAGCAGCGTGCCGACGAGCGTGCCGCTCGCAAGAGCGCCAAGGCTGCGAAGGCATAAGGCTGATGGCCGGCGAGACGATCATCACCGTCGTGGGAAACCTCACGGCTGATCCCGAACTGCGCTACACGCAGAACGGCCTCCCCGTCGCGAACTTCACGATCGCGTCGACGCCGCGCAACTTCGACCGTCAGGCGAACGAGTGGAAGGACGGCGAAGCGCTGTTCCTCCGCGCGAGCGTGTGGCGCGAGTTCGCCGAGCACGTGGCCGGCTCGCTGACCAAGGGCATGCGGGTCATCGCGACCGGCCGCCTCAAGCAGCGCAGCTACCAGGACCGCGAGGGCAACAACCGCACCGCGATCGAGCTCGAGGTCGACGAGATCGGCCCGTCGCTGCGTTACGCGACCGCACAGGTCACCCGCGCTGCGGGCGGCTCGAGCGGCGGCGGCAGCTTCGGCGGCGGTGGCGGTGGCGGTCAGGCTCGCCCGGCCCAGGTCGCCGACGAGCCGTGGTCCACGCCCGGTTCGTCGAACGCCGGCGGTGGCGACGCCTGGGCAGCCCCGGGCGCCTACGGCGACGATACCCCCTTCTAAGGGTCGATCTCAGAAGCAGATTCCGGATGCCTCGTGAAGAGGCATCCGATCAAGAAAACGTAAAGGAACCACCATGGCTGGAAAGGCAACCGGCGACCGCCGGAAGCCGCGGAAGGGCGCGAAGAACGCGGCCCCCGCGAAGGCGATCCGTGTCGGTCTCATCGACTACAAGGACGTCGCGACTCTTCGCAAGTTCATCTCGGAGCGTGGCAAGATCCGCGCCCGTCGTATCACCGGTGTCTCGGTGCAGGAGCAGCGTCTGATCGCCAAGGCGATCAAGAACGCGCGCGAAATGGCGCTCCTGCCTTACGCCGGCGCTGGCCGCTAAGGAGCACCCAATGGCAAAGCTGATTCTCACGAATGAGGTCGCCGGGCTCGGAAGCGCCGGAGACGTTGTCGAGGTCAAGAACGGGTTCGCCCGCAACTACCTCATCCCCCAGGGCTTCGCTGTGGCCTGGACCCGCGGTGGCGAGAAGCAGGTGGCGTCGATCCGCGCCGCTCGCGAGTCCCGTGCGATCCACGACCACGAAGAGGCCGTGGCGCTCAAGAACGCCCTCGAGACCAACAAGGTCAAGCTGTCGGTCAAGGCCGGCGCCGAAGGTCGCCTGTTCGGCGCGGTCAAGACGGTCGACGTCGCGAACGCGGTCAAGGCTGCCGGCCTCGGCGACCTGGACAAGCGCAAGATCCACATCACCTCCCCGATCAAGTCGGTGGGCGAGCACGAGGCGACGATCCGCCTGCGTGACGACCTCACCGCCGTGATCACGCTGCAGGTGGTCGCCGCCAAGTAATCCCCCCGGGATACGGCGAAACGGATGCCGCGGACCTTCGGGTTCGCGGCATCCGTCGTCTCCGGGCACGTCACCCGTCGATCGTGTACCCGACTCAGGAACGGTGCGGTCCGGCTGCCGTGTGGGGCGCGAGATTCCGCGGGCGCGCGGGAGCTGTTGTTGAGTCGTTCCTGAGTTGGGTACGGTGCCCGGGCTCAGACGGATGCCGCGGGCCGGTGCTCTTCACGAGCACTTGCGCCCGCGGCATCCGTCGTTTCGGGGACATCACCCGTCGATCGTGTACCGACTCAGGAACGGCGCGGTCCGGCTGCCGGGTGGGGCGCGAGATTCCGTGGGCGCGCGGGAGCCGTTGTTGAATCGATCCTGAGTTGGGTACGGTGCCCGGGGTCAGAAGATCCAGTTCGCGCCGGCGGCGACCGGCCAGGACCACGCCGCGGATGCCGCGCGCAGGGCCGCCGGTGAGCGGACGTCGACGAGGCCGGCCTGGGCGAGCGACGACAGCGAGATCGCGCCGAGATGCGCGGCGCCGAGCTCGCGGACATCGAGCGCCAGGTCGGCGGCGTCGTCGGTCGGCGCGACCTCTGCGTGGCCCCACGCCTGGGCGCGTACCCGCCAGCGCCCGGCGTTGGCGGGCAGCATCGCGTCGGTCACGTCGAGCACAATGTCGACGTCGCCCGCGTACCGGCGCTGCGCGAGCGCGGTGGGCAGGTCGACGATGCGCAGCCACGAGTTGTCCTGGTAGTCGGGCAGGGCGGGCCGGATGTCGACGAGCAGCGACACGATCGGATCGTCGACGGGCAGGTTCGAGATCTTCACCCGCGAGGTCAGGTCGAGATCGAGCAGCACCGACCACATGCGGTGTGCGGCGGCCGCGGTCAGCGCGACGGCCTCGCGCACATGCACGGTGCCCTCGGCCCCGGCGCGCTCCCACGACATCGTGCGGCGGAATGTCGCGTAGGCGAGCGCGGTGTCGGTCTCATCGCGCACGATCAGGAGCCGGAGCGCCTCCTTGCCGCCGCGGAGTGCCGCGGGGTCGGCTTCACGCGCCGCGCGCTGCTCCGGCGTCTCGCGGGTCGCCCAGCCCGGTCGCCCCAGCCCTTCGGGAAGGCGCGCGTAGTCGCGATGCAGAGCGGCGACGAGGTCGCCGTGGGCCGCGGCATCCCACTCCTCCAGTGCGACGTCGAGCTCGGCGGCGCCCGGCACCGGGCGGAGCGCGGCGCCGCGCGGGATCGTCAGGCTCAGCTGCGTCGACGCCATGCCGTAGCCGAAGCGGCCATAGATGGATGTCTCCGCCGCCATCAGGCCGGAGATCGCCTCACCGTTCGCGAGGCAGTCGGCGAAGTGGTGCTCGATCATCCCTCGCAGGATGCCGCGTCGCCGGTGACCGGGGTGCACGCCGACCCACGTCAGCCAGCCGCACGCCACTTCCGCGCCGGGGACGGGGTAAGCGCGCAGCGGGTACGCGCCGTGGAATCCGGCGAGCAGCTCGTCGTCGCCGACCTCCGCGACGCCGTACGTGCGGTGCCAGCTCAGCGGGCTCGGCAGCTCGCGCAGCGTCTCGATGGAGCGCTCGGTCGGGAACGCCCAGACGTCCAGACGCAGGACGTCGTCGCGCCGGTCGGATCCGATGGGGGTGAGGCGGTAGGAGTCGGGGAGAGGCACCCCCCTACTCTGGCGAGCGCGCGAGGGGCGCGCAATGAGGGCGGCGGTCCCTCGGCTGCGCCCGGGGTGTAACGAAGCGGATGCCGCGAGCCCCCCGGGTCGCGGCATCCGCTCCTGTCGTCTCCGCTGCGTCGCCCGCTCCAGGCATGGCCGGACGACGCAGGTGGAGACGGATCGTGCACCCCCGATCGAGAGGCGGGTCCAGGCAAGAGCCGGCCATCGCGATCGGGGGCGGTTCAAGGGCGGGAGGGCCGCTGGGGACGGCCCTCCCGCCCTTGAAC
>NZ_JBJDRL010000090.1:0-12032 GCF_044987475.1 Microbacterium sp. ZW CA_36 | reverse complement strand
ATTCCCGCCACACCTTGCGCGCCGCGCGCCACGCGTTCGTCGTCCCGCCCCCCTGTTCACTTGCGCTGAACGTACGCCGATCCCGCGTGGGAGCGTACGTTCAGCGCAAGTGAACGTTGGGGGAAGGGGCGACGCACGGCGCGCAAGGTGTGGCGGGAATGGATCGGGGCGCTCTAGCGTCGAACCTGGTGCGCGGGCATCCGATCCGCGCACGTAAGGAGCGATCGTGGCGTACATCACCGTCGGAACCGAGAACTCGGTCGACATCGACCTCTACTACACCGACCAAGGACCGGCCGACGCGCAGCCCGTCGTGCTGATCCACGGTTTCCCCCTGAACGGCGAGTCGTGGGGCAAGCAGCAGGCGGCGCTGCTGGATGCCGGCTACCGCGTGATCGCGTACGACCGCCGTGGCTTCGGCGCATCGACCAAGGCCGGCGCGGGGTACGACTACGACACGTTCGCGGCCGACCTCCACGCCCTGATCGAGGACCTGGACCTGCGCGACGCCGTCCTCGTGGGCTTCTCGATGGGCACCGGCGAGATCGCCCGCTACCTGTCGCGCTACGGCAGCGCTCGCATCGCGAAGGCGGCGTTCCTCGGCTCTCTCGAGCCGTACCTGCTCAAGACCGAGGACAACCCGGGTGGCGCCGGCCCCCAGGAGTTCTTCGACGGCATCGCGCAGTCCGTGCGCGACGACCGCTACGCGTTCATGGCCGGCTTCTTCAAGGACTTCTACAACCTCGACGACAACCTCGGCACGCGCATCTCGCAGGAGGCACTGGAGGGCAGCGTGCAGATCGCGAACCTCGCCGGCAACACCGCGGTCGCCGCGGCGCCGCTGACGTGGCCGACCGACTTCCGTGCCGACATCCCGGCCATCGACGTGCCGACGCTCATCCTCCACGGCACCGCCGACAACATCCTGCCGATCGACGTGACCGGGAGGCGGTTCAAGGACCTCCTGCCCGATGCGACCTACGTCGAGCTCGAGGGTGCCCCGCACGGCCTGCTGTGGACCCACGGCGCCGAGGTGAACGAGGCGCTCCTGGCCTTCCTCAACAGCTGATCCCCCACGCGACGATGCCCCGGCACCAGGTGCCGGGGCATCGTCGTTCTCGTGTCAGGCGTGCGCGCGGCGGCGGCGCAGCACGACCGCGAGAACGCCCGCGCCGATCAGCGCGGCGGCGAGCCCCGCAGTCGCGGCCAGCCCGGCACCGTCGGCGCCTGTCGCCGCCAGCGGCCCGGTCACGGTCACCTCGGTCCAGCCGATCACGTTGCCGTCGGCATCCAGGACGACCAGCCGATGCTCGCCCGGGGCGACGCCCGCCGGCAGGGTCACCGTCACCGTGCCCGCCGCGCTCACCACGTGGGTGCCGAGCGAGATCGGAGTGGAGTGCAGCCACACCGACACGGTGTCGCCGGCGTACTGCGTGCCGACGAAGAGCGTCACCGTCTGCCCTGCCGCAGCCGTGGCCGGTGCGTCGACCGACCCACGCGTCGCGTCGGTGAGCTGTCCGTCAGACGCCGGCCCCGAGGTCGAGGGGCCCTGCGTCGGGGTCGGCGTCGGCGTCGGCTCTCCCGGTCCACCCGGCTCGTCCGTCGACGGGCACGGGAGCGTACCCGCGCGCAGCGAGTGGCCGTCGGTATCACCGTCGTCGGCCCATACGACCTCCTGGAAGCCGTCCGCGCACGTGGACGCCGGGGCGACGGCCATGCCTTCGTTGTTGAGATTCGGCATCCCCGCGGGGCGGGCGTACGAGTGCGCGACCTCGAAGTCTCCGTCGACGACGTCGAGGAGGTTGTAGACGCCGCCGCAGCCGTCGTCGCACAGGGCCCACAGCGCACCGCGATCCGCGTCGTAGGCGACGTCCATCGACCACGGGAAGCCGGAGCTCTCGACCTTCACCTCGACGGGCGCGGCGCCGGCGGCGAGGGAGAAGAAGTGCAGCGCGCCGGTGGCCTCCACCGCCGTCACGAACAGCCCGGGAGTGACGTAGTCTGACGCCGCGTACGCGGTGCCGTCGACCTCGAAGCCGGATGCGACCAGGAACGCGTCGGGCACGTAGGTGATGCCTTCGAGTCCGAGGTTGGTGCCGGTCGTGACGAACTCGTTCACATCCCACTCACGCGTCGCGACGAGCTCCGTGGTCGTCGCCGTCACGGCGCTCACATCGAACCGGGCGATCTTGTTCGACGACGTGTCCTTCGCGCGCCCGTTGTCGCGCTCCGAGGTGATGTAGACCGCGCCGTCGGGGGCGATCGTGACGCCCTCGGAGTCCAGTTCGCCCCCGCCGTCCGCGAAGCGGAGCGGGATGCCGCCGACCCACTCGGGGAACGACTCGTAGACACCGTTCACCGCGTGCATCTTGAACAGGCGGCCCTTGTTCATCACCACCCAGAGGATGCTCGGATCGGCGGGGTCGAACGCCGCGCCCGACACGTCGCCCTCATCGTTCGCGTCGAGATCGGTGAAGGCGTCGACCGCGTCGACGACCGACACTGTCGCGGCGCCCGGCCAGGTCTCGGTACTCAAGCCCGGGCAGGCGTTCGCCGCACCCCAGGTCGCGGTCGGCGTCTCGACGTACGACACCGTCCCGAACAGATCGCAGCGGCTGTAGGACGCGATGCCGTCCTCGTACCAGGTGTGCGCGATCACGCTCGCGCCGTCTTCCGCGCGGCGGATGGTGAGCGCGTCGGCGCTGTCGAGCCCGGCGATGTCGTCCGCGACGTAGAACGCGCCGGCCGCGAGCACGGTGCCGGCGGGAATGGTGTGGACCACGGCATCCTGCGCATCCCGCAGCTCCCAGCCCGAGATGTCCACCGACCCCGACCCGGTGTTGAGCAGCTCGGCCTTTCCGCCGACGTTCGAGACCTCGTTGAGGACGACCGGCGTATCCAGACGGCGGGACTTCGTCGCGCACGACGAGGTGTTGTCCTGCCCGAAACTGTTCTCGGTCACGCGCCAGAACTCGTCGGACGCGTCCGGGCAGGCCGCGAAGGCACGCGCATCGGAGTCGTACGTGTCGGATACACCGGCGTCGCCGTCGCCGTATGCCTGCTCGTCGACGAGCTGGCGCGTCGCCGCGTCAGCGCCCGGGCCGTAGATCTTGACGGCATCGCCCTCTCCCGAAAGGCCCTTCTTCGAGGAGAATGCGACATACCCGCCGGCTGGGATGATCCATGAGCCGGCCGGTTCGAGCGAGTCGCCGTCCCAGGTCGTGAGATCCGCCAGGGTCAGCGGCGACGCGCCTGTGGCCGCACCGCTGTCGGTCTGGTACCAGCCTTCGATCGTGACGTCGTGCGTGCCGGTGTTGACCAGTTCGACAGCATCGCCGAAGCCCGGGTTGCCCGGGTCGTCGTCATTGAGCGAGGCGATCTCGTTGATCTCGATGTCGTCCCAGTTCGGGTCCAGTGCCGGCGCCGGCGGCGGCGGCGTCGTCCCGCACACGTTGGCGGCGCCCGGGGTCGGCGTGGTCGCCTGGAAGTCGCCGGTGCCGTCGGCGCAGCGACCCCACGAGGTGGCGTGGGTGCCGGCCGGCCACGTGGTGGTGTCGACGAGCGTCGTCGCGTCGGGGAGGTAGAGGTTCGCCTCGTCGCCCTTGCCGAGCCCGGCCGCGGTGTAATCGAGCTTCAGGAAGCCGCCGGGCTGGAGCGTGGTCCCGGCCGCGATCGACTGCAGGTGGGTGGCGTCGGTGAGGCGGGCGTTGTCGGCGAGCAGCCAGCCCGAGAGGTCGACGGCGTCGCTGCCGATGTTGGTGAGCTCGATCCAGTCGCCGGGGTCGGAGTTGACCTCGTTGATCACGATCGCAGCACCGGCGCTCGTCGGTTCGAGACCGACGACGGCGGCCTCGATCTCACTCACGATCGCGGGGGGCTCGACGGCGAAGGCCGCCGGTGCCACCAGGACCGGAACGGCCGCGAGCGAGGCCACGGCCGCGACGGCGACGAGGGCGCGCACACGCGCGTGGGAAGACGGATGAGATCGCATCGGCGGTCACCTTCGACGAGGGGGTTCGGGTTCGGCCCAGCGTCTCGACGGTGTGCGAAGGGCTGGTGAACGCGCGGTGTCGTCGAACCGAACGGGCGGCCACCGGCTGGTGGGCGCCCGGCGCCACCGGCTGGTGGGCGCCCGGCGCGGACGACGGATGCCCCGGCATCGTGCCTCCGCACCCGCGGCATGGGACATGCCGAGAAGACGGATGCCCCGGCATCGCGCCCGCGCGGGGCTCGGTGCCGGGGCATCCTGTGGCGCGTGTCAGACCTGCTGCGGCGCGCCGCCGGCGTTCGCCATCGCGATGAGGCCGTCGATCATCTCGGCGCCGACCCCCTCGCCGTCGCCCGCGAGGGCGCCCATCATGCCGATGCGGCCGACCGGGAACGACTCCATCATCTTGGACATGTCGACGCCCTCGGGCATGATCGACGCCGCGCTGTCGCTGACGCCGCCGAGCATCTGGGCCATCGCGGCCTGCACGATCGGCCCGGCGATCGGGTGAGCCAGCACCTCGCCCATCGACGACGTGCGCGACAGCGGCAGCGTGAACGCGTCGCCGTCGACCGCCACCGACACGGACGAGCGGATGTCGCGGCTCGACGCCGCGATGTCGACCGCGTACTCGCCGCCCTCGACCACCCAGCGGTCGGCGCGGACGTCCCAGTAGGCGAGATCCTTGCGGCGCACCGTGAGCGTGACCACCTGGGTCTCGCCCGGCTCGAGCGCGACCGAGGCGAACGCCTTGAGCTCGCGCGGCGCACGCTGCACCGCCGAGTCCGCGAGCGATGTGTAGACCTGCACGACCTCGCGGCCGGCGCAATCGCCGGTGTTGGTGACGGCGACGGTCACCTCGACGTCGCCGTCCGCGTCGACGACGGCCGCGGCATCCGCGTACGAGAACGTCGTATACGACAGTCCGTGGCCGAAGGGGAACCCTACCTCGAGACGGCGCGCGTCGTACCAGCGGTAGCCGACGAAGAGGCCCTCGCCGTAGCGGGTGTGCGAGAACTCGCCGGGGAAGTCGAGGAACGCCGGGGTGTCCTCGAGCCGCACCGGGATCGTCTCGGTCAGCTTGGCCGACGGATTGACGGCGCCGAACAGCACGTCGGCGGTCGCACCGCCGCCGGCCTGACCGAGCAGCCAGCCCTCCAGGATCGCCGGCACGCGGTCGGCGAACGGCAGCGCCACGACGCCGCCGTTCGAGAGCACCACGACGGTGTTCGCGTTCGCCGCGAGCACCGCGTCCAGCAGGGCGAGCTGCGCGGCGGGCAGGTCGATGTCGTCGCGGTCGTAGCCCTCGGACTCGAGACGGGCGGGCAGGCCCAGGAACACGACGGCCACGTCGGCAGCGGATGCCGCGGCCACCGCCTCCGCGCGCAGCGCCGCGGTCTCGTCGTCCGAGACGTCGAGCGCGTTGCTGAATCCCTGCGCGTAGGCGACCTCACCGGCGGCGAGCGCGCGGATCTCGTCGAGCGCGGTGTCGAGGCGCGTCGGGTTGATCATCGACGAACCGGCGCCCTGATAGCGCGGCTTCGCGGCGAACTCGCCGATCACGGCGAGCCTCGCGTCCTTCGCCAGCGGCAGGATCCCGTCGTTCTTGAGGAGAACGATCGAGCGGCCGGCCGCCTCCCGCGCGAGCGCGTGGTGGGCATCGACGTCGAGCGGTCCCGCGATGGCGCCGGCACCGTCGGTCGCCTTGCGCACGAGGTCGAGCACACGCCCGGCCGCGACATCCACCACCGACTCGTCGAGCGAGCCGTCCTGCACCGCCGCGACGATCTGCGCGTCGGTGACGCCGTTGGATGACGGCATCTCGAGGTCCATGCCGGCGGCGAGGCCCGGCACGCGCTCGTTGACCGCACCCCAGTCCGAGACCACGAGACCCTCGAAGCCCCACTCGTCGCGCAGCACCTGGGTGAGCAGCCACGGGTCCTCCGAGGCGTACACGCCGTTGATGCGGTTGTACGAGCACATCACGGTCCAGGGCTGGGCGTCCTCGACGACCCGCTGGAACCCGCGCAGGTAGATCTCTCGCAGCGGGCGCGGGTCGACGTCGGACGAGGACCGCATGCGGTCGTTCTCCTGGTTATTGGCCGCGAAGTGCTTGAGCGAGGTGCCCACGCCCTGCGACTGGATGCCGTTCACGATCGCGGCGCCCAGCACACCCGACACGATCGGGTCCTCGGAGAGGTACTCGAAGTTGCGGCCGCACAGCGGCGAGCGCTTGATGTTGATGCCAGGACCGAGCAGCACCGCGACGTTCTCGATCGACGTCTCGGCGCCCAGCGCCTCGCCGACGCGGTGGATGAGCTCGACGTCCCACGACGAGCCGAGGCCGACGGCCGGCGGGAAGCAGGTGGCGGGCACGCTGTCGCCGATGCCCAGGTGGTCACCGCCCTCGCGCTGCTTGCGCAGGCCGTGCGGGCCGTCGGTGACCATGATCGCGGGCACGCCCACCCGCTCGACGGGCTTGGTGTACCAGAAGCTCGCGCCGCTGGTCAGCGACGCCTTCTCTTCGAGGGTCAGTTCCGTGACATCGGGGATGCTCATGGAGTTCCTTTCTTCGGGGTGTGGAAGCCTGTGGCCGCGGTTCAGCGGACGGCCTTGATCGGCCAGACGGCCAGCGCACCGAGGATGCCGAGCACGATGGCGACGGGGAAGAGGCCGGCATAGCCGAAGATCAGCACGATGGCACCGGCGACGCCGGGAGCCAGCGTCTGCGGCAGGGTCGCGGCGATGTTCACGACGCCGAGGTCCTTGGCGAACGACTTGGCCGACGGCAGCACCTCGCTCATGAGCGCCGTGTCGACGGCCTGGAACATGCCGAACCCGAAGCCGGCGATGAACGTCATGATCATCCAGGCGTTGAGGTCCTGCCAGACCCACGGCAGCAGGAACGCCAGGCTCACGACCGCGGCGGACGCGAACACGAAGGGCTTGCGGCGGCCGACCCTGTCGGAGAGCGGGCCCGACACGACGGTCGAGATCAGGATGCCGACGAGGCTCAGGAGTCCCAGCAGCGGGATGACCTGCTCCGGGTGCTCGACGCCGAAGTAGTCGGTGAGCAGGAACAGCTGGTACCCGGTGACCGCGAAGTAGCCGGTGTACAGCAGCAGCCGGCCGGTGAACGCCCAGAAGAAGTCGGGGTGCTTGACGGGGTTGACCCAGAAGGTGCCGAGGAACTCCTTGAGCGAGAAGGGCTCGGCCTTCAGCTCGGTGCTCGGGTAGTCCGGGTTGAAGACGACGAAGAGGGTGAGGATCACGAGGGCGAAGACGGCGAAGATGATGTAGCCCACGGCGATGCTGCTGTAGAAGAAGGATCCGACGATCGAGCCGCCGAGCGCGCCGACCATGAGGCCGATGCCCGACAACGCGGCGAACGTTCCGCGGCGCTTGAGCGGCACGCGGTCGGGCATGACGGCCGACAACGGCCCCTGCGCGACGTTGTAGCAGACCTGCACGAGCGTCCAGGCGACGATGATGCCGACGAGCGAGCTCGCGAAGGCGAGGCCGACGAGCGCGAGCGCGCCGGCGAGGGCGCCGAGCACGATCCAGGGCGCACGACGGCCGAAGCGCGTGCGCGTGCGGTCGGAGATCTGCCCGGCGATCGGCTGGGCCAGCATGGCCGCGAACGCGCCGATCGTCGCGACGATCGCGAGGTTGGCGACCTTGTTCTCCTCACCGAAGAGCACGGTGATCTGCTGTGGCAGGAGGATGCCGGGGACGGCGCCCCAGATGAGGAAGATCCCGAGGTTGGCGGGGATGATCCACGCCATCAGCCGCCGCAGGCCCTTGAGCGGGACGGGCGGATCGTCGTTTCCGGAGGCGGTGGCGACGAACGTGTTCTCGGTGATCGGTGCGACGGGGGCGGTGTACTCAGACGGCGCTGTCATGAACGGGTCCTTGCTTCGGGTGATGAGGGCTCGACGGTGAGCGCGCTCGGCAAAACCTTATGTCATTTGGTTTTGAGAAATCAAGCGATGTTCGGGTTTACTTCTCCTATGACCGAGAGCGGTACCGGACGACGCGGCTCCTACGCCAAGGGCGTCGCGAAGCGGGAGGAGATCCTCACGCGCGCCCTCGACGTGATCGCCCGCGAGGGCTATCGCGGCGCGTCGGTGAAGGAGCTCGCGGATGCCGTGGGCCTCAGCCAGGCCGGACTCCTGCACTACTTCGACAGCAAGGAGGATCTCTTCACCGAGATCCTGCGCAAGCGCGACGAGATCGACTCGCTCGACCAGGGCCTGGGCGTCGATCTCGAGCACGGCGCCCCGCGGGCCGAGGACGCCGAGCAGGGCGACATCCGCGCGGGCTTTCTCGGCGTCATCAGCCACAACGCGGATGTCCCCGGCCTGGTGCATCTCTTCGCACGGCTGTCGGTCGACGCGGCGGATCCGGAGCACCCCGCGCACCAGTTCTTCCTGGCGCGCGGCGAGAACCTGCGCGGATTCTTCGCGGCGGCGATCGCCGCCCAGCAAGCGGCGGGCAGGCTCGACAGCCGCATCGAACCCGAGGCGCTCGCCCGCATCTTCCAGGCGGTCGCGGACGGCATGCAGCTGCAGTGGATGCTGGAGCCCGGCGTCGACATGGCCGCGACCGTCGGCGCCCTGTTCGACCTGCTCACCCCGGAGAAGCCATGAACCCCACGCCCTCGCCGGCAGCTGCCGGCACGTCGCCCGCAGTCTCCGCGCCTTCGAGCCCAGACACGGCGACGACGCGTTACGTGGAGGCCGACACCGTCACGGGAAGGGTTCGCGGCCTCTGGCGCGGCGAACCCGGATCGGGCGGATCGGCCGCGTTCCTCGGCATCCCGTTCGCGAAGCCCCCGGTCGGGGCACTGCGATTCGAGGCGCCCGTACCGCCCGAGCCATGGGAGGGTGTGCGGGACGCACTCGAGTTCGGTGCGACCGCGCAGCGCGGCGATGCGGGGATCACCCTCATTCCGGAGCCGTCCGTGCCCGGTGACGCGACGCTCAACGTCAACGTGTTCACGCCCGTTCCGGGCGTGGTGGATGCCGCGCTCCCTGTTCTCGTCTGGATCCACGGCGGGGGCTACGTCTCCGGGTCTCCGGCGAGCCCCTGGTACGACGGCGTCGCTTTCAACCGCGACGGCGTCGTCACGGTGACGATCTCGTATCGCCTCGGCTTCGACGGATTCGGGCACATCGACGGCGCACCGTCGAACCGTGGCGTGCGGGACTGGCTCGCCGCACTGCAGTGGGTGCAGGACAACATCGCGAGCTTCGGGGGCGACCCGTCGCACGTCACGATCGCGGGGCAGTCCGCCGGCGGAGGCGCGGTGCTCCGACTGCTCGCGATGCCCGCCGCGCAGCATCTGTTCCATTCGGTGTGGGCGCTGTCGGGCGCGCTGGCGGACGTCTCGTCCGAGCGTGCTCGCACCGCGTCGGCGAGGCTCGCTCGTCTCGCCGGCGTCGCGCCGACGCGCGAAGGCTTCGCCTCCGTACCGGAGGAGACCCTGCACGCCCTCCAGTCGAAGGCTGTCGAGCCCGAATCGGCCGATCGCCTCGCCGGCGTGCGAGGGCTGCTGGACGACGGGCTCTCGTGGGGTCCGATGATCGACGGCGACCTCGTCCCCGATCCCACGATCGCCGCGCTGCGCTCCGGCGCGGGGGCCGACAAGCCCCTCGTGCTCGGCACGACGGACGACGAGTTCACGATGGTGCTCGACTCGGCCCAGCGCAAGCTCCGGTTCATCCCCGCGGGCCTGGCGCTTGCGAAGCTCGACGTGCCCCGCGATCGCCGACGCGCCTACCTCACCGACAATGCGGCACAGCGCCGCAAGGGGACGGCAGCGGTCCTCGGCCGCTACGTCACCGACGTGGTCTTCCGCTCGACGGTCGTGAAGGTCGCCGACGCGCGCGGAGCCGCACCGACGTGGGTGTACCGCTTCTCCTGGCCCTCGCCGACCCGGCGGTGGGCGCTGCACTGCCTGGACGTGCCGTTCTGGTTCGACTGCCTCGACGAGCCTCATGTGGCCGCGATCGCCGGCGACGCTCCCCCGCGGCGACTCTCCGACGCGATCCACGGCGCCGCGGTCGCCCTCATCCGGGGCGCCGCCCCCGGGTGGCGCGCCTGGTCGGACGCACCCGGGACGACACGCGTGTTCGGAGGCGCGGCATCCGCTGCCGATGTCATCGCCGACGGCTACCGCAGCGTCCGCGCCCTCGTCTGACCCGACGACCGCGCCCCGCACGGCAGACGAACTCCGCAGAATCGCGCGAACCTGGCAGGATTCGAGCCGATCGCCGCACATCCGCAGTGATTCTGCGGAATTGGCGCGTCAGGCCAGCGCGGCCAGCACTTCGCGCTCGAAGAGCTCGATGCCCGAGAGGTCATAGGCCGCCTCGGGGAAGTAGTGGATCGCGTAGGTGATGCCGTGCCGCTCGCGCTCGGCGAGACGCTCGACCACCTGCTCGACCGCGCCGAAGGCGGGCGAGCTCACGTAGTCGTGCTCGATCTGGTCGGCGCGCTCCTGCCCGACGAACGGGAGGACCCGGGCCTTGACTGCCGCGAGACGCTCGTGGGCCTCGGCCTCGGTCGCGCCGACGATCGTGTTGAAGTTCGAGCTGCGGGTGATCTCCGAGAAGTCGCGGCCGAGGGTGTCGCAGTGGTCGCGGAGGATCGCGCTCTTGCGGTCGATGTCGTCGAGCGAGCCGGCGAAGTTCGTGTACGACGCGTACTTCGCCGCGATCTTGAGCGTCACCTTCTCGCCGCCGCCGGCGACCCAGATGGGGATGCCGCCGTCCTGGAGCGGCAGCGGCTGCACGAGGGCGCCGTCGACCTGGTAGTGCTTCCCGTCGAGGGTGGCGCGGCCGGTGGTCCAGGCCTGCTGCATGATGTCGACGCCTTCGCGCAGCATCCGCAGCCGTTCCGGAACCGGCGGGAAGCCATAGCCGTACGCCTCCCACTCGTGCTCGTACCAGCCGCCGCCGATGCCCATCTCGGTGCGGCCGCCCGAGACGATGTCGACGGTCGCGGCGACCTTCGCGAGGTAGGCGGGATTGCGGTAGCCCATGCACGTGCACATCTGGCCGAGGCGGATGCGGTCGGTCGACGCCGCGAACGCCGCCATCAGCGTCCATGCCTCGTGCGTCGCCTCCTCGCTCGGCACGGGCGTCGTGTGGAAGTGGTCGTAGACCCACAGCGACTCCCACGCGCCCGCGTCGGCGCGCTGTGCCAACCCCTTCATCACCTCCCAATGCTCGGAGGGGTCGATGCCGACCAGATCGAATCGCCAGCCTTGGGGGATGAAGGTACCGAAGCGCATGTCCCCAGCCTAGGGAAGCGTTTGCTCGTGTTCCGCGCTCGAAACGCGGGCGTGCGGCATCCGTTCGCACATGACGGCGATCGCCTCGGGGTTGTGATCGACGAGGACGGCGTCACGGCCGAGCGCCGAGGCCACCGCACCCGTGGTGCCGCTGCCCGCGAAGAAGTCGAGCACCCGGTCCCCCGGGCGCGATGAGGCCTGCACGATCCGTCGCAGGATCCCCTCGGGCTTCTGCGTCGGGTAGCCCGTCTTCTCGCGCCCGGTCGTCGGCACGATCGTGTGCCACCAGACGTCGGTCGGGAGCTTGCCGCGCTCGGCCTTCTCGGGCGTGACCAGCCCCGGCGCCATGTAGGGCTCGCGGTCCACGGCATCCGAGTCGAACCAGTACGCCTTCGGATCCTTGACGTACACGAGGATCGTGTCGTGCTTGGTGGGCCAGCGCTTGCGGGTCTTGGCGCCGTAGTCGTAGGCCCAGATGAGCTCGTTGAGGAAGCGCTCGCGCCCGACCAGCGCGTCCATCAGCACCTTGGCGTAGTGCGCCTCGCGGTAGTCGAGATGCAGGTACAGCGTGCCGTCCTCGGCGAGCAGGCGCCAGGCCTCGAGCAGCCGCGGCTCGAGGAAGCCCCAGTAGTCATCGAACCGGTCGTCGTAGGCCCGCAGGTCGCCGCGGATGCGCTCGTACTCGCGACCATGGAACCCGCGCCGCACGACGCCGGCTGCGATCGGTGGCGCTCCCGCCCCACCCAC
>NZ_JBJDRL010000089.1:0-12383 GCF_044987475.1 Microbacterium sp. ZW CA_36 | reverse complement strand
GCGCGAGCCGCCCGAGCATTCGCGCTCACCCTGGCCGGGCGGCACGCGGGTCGCCGGTCGCGATGAGGGTGCCGCCGGGCTCGACCCGGAAGGCGGCGTCCTCGAACAGCACGACCTCGCCGGCGGAGCCACCGGCATCGGCGCGGACGCCGACGCCCTCGCCCACGACCGCGGCGGTCGTGTTCGGCTCGGGCCAGGTCTCGAGTGCGAGCTCGCGCTCGACGGCTTCGCCTTCGATATCGAAGTGGGGGAGGATCCGGTCGAGCCAGCGCGGGATCCACCAGGCCTTGTCGCCGAGCAGCGCCATCACCGCCGGCACGAGCGTCATACGCACGAGGAAGGCGTCGACGGCGATGCCGACGGCCAGGCCCAGCGCGATGGGCTTGATCGACGAGTCGCCCTCGGGCACGAAGGCCGCGAACACGGCGAACATGATGATCGCCGCCGCCGTCACGACCCGTGCCGAGGCGGTGAAGCCCGAGCGGACGGCGCCCAGCGCGATGTCGCGACGGCTGCGCGTCGAGTGGCCGGCCGCACCGCGGCGGGCGTGCACATAGTCTTCGCGCATGCGGCTGACCAGGAACACCTGGTAGTCCATCGCGAGCCCGAACAGCACGCCCATCAGGATGATCGGCATGAAGCTGATGACCGGACCCGTACGCGTCACGTGCAGCAGGTCGGCGCCCCAGCCCCACTCGAAGACGGCCGCGACGACGCCGAACGACGCGGCGACCGACAGCAGGTAGCCGAGCGCGGCCTTGATGGGCACCCAGATCGAGCGGAACACGATCATCAGCAGCACCAGCGACAGACCGACGACGAAGACGCCGAACGGCAACAGGGCGGCGCCCAGACGGTCCGAGATGTCGATGCCCACGGCCGTGAAACCGGTCACCTTCAGGTCGACGCCGTACTCGTCCTCCAGCTCGGGGGCGAGATCCCGCAGCGCCCGAACGAGCTCGGCGGTGGCCGGGTCGTCCGGAGCCGTCTCGGGCACGATCTGGATCAGTCCAGTGTCGGCGGTCTCGTTCGGCGTCGCGAGCGCGACCTCCTTGACGCCGGGAACCTTCTCGATCTCATCGGCGAGGTCGGCCATCAGCCCGAGCGGGTCGGTCGACGTGACGATCGTGCCCGTCATGATGAGCGGGCCGTTGGCGCCCGGCCCGAAGTGCTCGGCGGTGAGGTCGTACGCTTGGCGTGCCTGGCTCGACTCGGGCTGCTGGCCCGCGTTCGGGAGGGCCAGGGCGAGGCTCGCCGCCGGGATCGCCATGACACCGAGGGTCAGCACGACCGCGATGGTGGTCACCACGGGGTGGTTGGTGACCCACAGGACCCAGCGGTTGGTCTTCTTGACCGGAGCGGGGACTGCTTCCGTCGGGAGCGGGGTGGCGATCGTGCCCCGTTCGCGCGTCTCCGCAGCCTCGGTGGCCGTTCGCACGCGCACCTGAGCCTGCTCCGACGCGGGTCCGTTCAGCGCTTCCGAGATCTCTGAGCCAGCCTCCGGGCGTTTCGTCTCGCTTCGCTCGCTCAACGAACGGGAGTCCTCTTCGGTCGTCGAGCGAGCGAGCGAACGAGACGAAACGCCCTCGGCCTCGCGGGAGACTCGGGGGAGCGGCATGCCCCGCCGCTTCTTGCCGTGACCCCAGCCCGCGACCCGGCCCTTCGCGAAGCCCAGGAGGGCGGGCGTCAGAGTGATGGCAACGACCACGGCGATCGCGACGGCCACGGCCGCGGCGATGCCCATTGTCGTCAGGAACGGGATGCCGGCGAAGCCCAGGCCGATGAGGGCGATGAGCACGGTGACACCCGCGAACACGACGGCGGAGCCGGCGGTGCCGGTCGCCCGCGCGGCCGACTCCTCGGGCTCGACGCCGGCACGCACCTGGTCCTGATGTCGGGCGACGATGAACAGGGCGTAGTCGATGCCGACGGCGAGCCCCAGCATGATCGCGAGCATCGGAGTCGTGGACGAGATCGACGCGAACGCCGTGGAGACGTAGATGAGGGCGATCGCGAGGCCGACGCCGATGAGCGCCGATACCAGCGGGAACCAGGCGACGGCGAACGAGCGGAACGTCACGATCAGCACGAACAGCGCGATGAGCACGCCGACGGCCTCGATCAGCGAGAGGGCCGGCACGGAGGTCGAGAACAGGTCGCCGCCCATGGCGACCTCCGAGCCGTCGGGGAGCGTCTCGCGCAGATCGTCGGCGACCTCCTCGAGGCCCGCCTTGGTCTCGTCCGACACATCGGTCGCCTGCCCGTCGAACTGCAGTCGGATGATCGCGGCCGACTCGTCGTCCGAGACCATCCCCGTGACCATCTCGTTGAAGGGGTCCGTCACGGCGATCACGCCGTCGAGATCCTCGAGATGCGAGACGGTGTCGTCGATCGCAGACGCGTAGGGCTCGTCGTCGACCTGATCGCCGTCGGCGGCGACGATCACGAGCTGCGCACTCGTGCCGCTGGCCTGCGGAAAGCTGCGGTCCAGCAGGGCGATGCCCTCCTGGGCCTCGGTGCCCGGGATCGAGAACGAGTTGTCGGTGCCCTTCATGAACAGCGCCGCGCCGCCGCCGGCGAGCGCGAGCAGCAGCAGCCACGAGACCAGCACGCGCCAGGGGTGGCGGTACGTCCAACGGCCGAGCGCATACAGAAGAGTCGACACAGCGCCTCCGGTTCACGGATGAGGGGTTCGGGAAGTGTCGATACAGCGCTGTATCGGATACATGAGTGTATCGTAAGGCGCGTTGGCCGCCCGAACCTGAGTAGTCCGTGTGAGACTGGCGGCAAGGAGGATCGATGATCGACACCCCCGTGGTCGAAGTGGCCGGCACATCACGCCGCCGCGAAGCGACCCGGCAGAAGCTGCTGGATGCCGCCGCCCTGGTCTTCGCCGAAGTCGGCCTGGATGCGGCATCCGTCGAGGCGATCTGCGAGCGCGCGGGCTTCACCCGTGGCGCGTTCTACTCGAACTTCGAGACCAAGGACGAGCTGATGCTCGCGCTGACGGAGCGCGTCGCCGGCGAGAAGATCGACGAGGTCGCCGAGCGTGTCGCCGTGCTGCAGGAGCGCGGTGAGGACCTCGAGCCCGGTGCGCTGGTGCGCCAGCTGCTCGATGTCGCCTTCGACAAGAAGCAGGGCATCCTGCTGACGAGCGAGATCCGCACCCGCGCGATGCGCGACCCGCGGCTGGCCGAGACCTACCTCGCCTGGCAGGCGGGGATGGTGGAGCGGGTCGGCTCGTTCATCGAGGAGCTCGCGGGCACCTACGGGTTCCGGCTGCGGCTGCCCGCGTCGGAGTTCGCCGGCATCATCCTGCAGACCTGGGAAGACACGTCCGCCTTCGCCATCATGACGGGCCGTACTACCGCCGAGATGCACCAGCTGGTGAACGACCGCACCGCGCGCCTCGCGACTGCTCTAGTCGATCCCGCCTGATTCCGCGCATCGCCACCCCGCGGTCGCTGAGCGCGCGAAACGCGACACGTCGGGGCAGGGGCGTTTCGTCTCGCTCGCTGGCGCTCGCTCGCTCAACGGCCGGAGGTTTCTTTCCGGTCGCTGGCGCTTCCTCGCTCGATGACCGGAGGTTTCTTCCCGGTCGTTGAGCGAGCCAGGCGCCGCCCATCGGCTCAGGGCGTTTCGTCTCGCTCGCTGGCGCTCCCTCGCTCAACGACCGGAGGCTTCTTTCCGCTCGCTGGCGCTCCCTCGCTCGACGACCGGAGGCTTCTTTCCGCTCGCTGGCGCTCTCTCGCTCAACGACCGGAGGTTTCTTCCCGGTCGCTGGCGCTCTCTCGCTCAACGATCGGAGGCTTCTTCCCGGTCGTTGAGCGAGCGAGGAACGAGCGAGACGAAACGCGCCGAGCCGCCTCTGGACGTCGACCCGCCCTCTGCTCAGAGTGCGGCGTCGAGCACCGCGTAGCACCGTGCCAGGCGGTCGAGCCACCAGGCGCGGCGGTCGGCGGAGGCCGCGTGCGCGTCGAGCAGTGCGGGGTCGGGCGTGACCCGGCCCACCGCGAGGAAGCCGCCGCGCGGCACCAGTGGCGGGTCCGCCACGTCGGCGGTGAACAGCGACGCCGTCCCGAGTCCGCAGTCGTAGTCGAGCTCGGGGAGCGCGGCAGCCAGTGCCACGCCCATCGACAGCCCGACGGACGTGTCCAGGGCGCTGGAGACGACGGCCGGGAGCCCCGCCTCCGCCACGATCTCGAGCGCCCGGCGCACGCCGCCGAGGGGCTGCGCCTTGACGACCAGCAGATCGGCCGCCCCCGCGCGAGCCACCGCCAGCGGGTCGGCGGCCCTGCGCACGCTCTCGTCGGCGGCGATCGGGATGCCCATGTACTTCACTCGCCGCCGCAGCTCGGCGAGCTCGTCGACGCTCGCGCACGGCTGCTCGGCGTATTCGAGGTCGAACTCCGCGAGGGCGTGCAGTGCGCGCTCGGCCTCGTCGACGTTCCAGGCGCCATTCGCGTCGATGCGCACGCGCCCCTCCGGTCCCATCGCCTCGCGGACGGCCCGGACGCGGGCGACGTCGTCGGCGAGCACCTGACCGGCCTCGGCGACCTTGACCTTCGCCGTCCGGCAGCCGTCGAAACGCGCCAGCACCGCGGGGACGGCTGCGGCGGCGACCGCCGGAACGGTGGCGTTGACGCCGACGAGCTCGCGGCGGGCGGCGGGCCGCGGCATCCGTGAGTCCTCGATGGCCGCAGAGAGCCACGTCGATGCCTCAGCGTCGTCGTACTCCGCGAACGGCGAGAACTCCGCCCAGCCTTCGGGCCCCTCGAAGAGGAGTGCTTCGCGCACGTCGATGCCGCGGAATCTGGTCGCCAGCGGCAGCGCGACGACGCGCGCCGTCGCGAGCACGTCATCGAGCGGGGGGAGAGAGCGTCGGGTGGTCACGCCTTCATCCTGCCCCGTCGGCGGATCAGAACCCGGCATGGAAGCGCTGGTGACGAACCTCTGACTGAGCGATCACGCGAGCGTCGGAGAAGTGGGACGCCTGCGCGTTGCGGCGCTCCTCGTAGGTGACGGGCTTTCCGAGGATGGCCCACTTCAGGCGGATCCAGCGGCTGGGCTTCTCTGACATGGCCGGCTCTCTCGCGTTCCGGTCAGCATGACAGGTCGGCCTCTGACTTTAAAGTGTGATTGACGATAGTGTGTGAGACACAGTATGGTGTGAGACATGAGCGAAACCGAGATCCTCGAGACGCACCTGCAGGAGCTGCGGCGCGGCACCGTCGTGCTCGCGTGCCTCCGCCTGCTCGTCCACCCCGGATACGGCTACGGGCTGCTCGAAGAGCTGGGCGAGCGCGGCTTCCCCACCGACGCGAACACGCTCTACCCGCTGCTGCGGCGCCTCGAGAAGCAGGGGTTCCTCACCAGCGAGTGGAACACCGACGAGTCGCGTCCGCGCAAGTTCTACCGCACCAGCGCCGCGGGCTCGCGGCTCGCGGCATCCCTCACCGACGACTTCCGCGCGATCGCCGCGGCGATCGACGACCTTCCGACCCCCGACGTTCAGCACTGACCCACGATCAGCAGAGGAGAACGACATGACAACCGCGACGCTCACCGACCGTTACGTCGACGCCGCGATGCGCACCGTGCCCGAGGCGCAGCGCGAGGACCTGGCCGCCGAGCTGCGTGGCTCGATCGACGACCAGATCGAGGCGCGTCTCGCCGACGGGGAGGACCACACGTCCGCCGAACGCGCCGTCCTGACCGACCTCGGCGACCCCGACAAGCTCGCCGCCCAGTACACCGACCGGCCGCTGTGGCTCGTCGGGCCGCGCTACTTCCTCGACTGGTGGCGGCTGCTGAAGCTGCTGCTCTGGATCGTCCCGGTGTGCGCCGCCTTCGGCGTCTCGCTCGCGATGGTGCTCGACGGTGCGACGTTCGGCGAGATCGTCGGCGCCGTCGTGCCGCTGCTCATCTCGGTGGTCGTCCACATCGCGTTCTGGACCACCCTGGTCTTCGTCATCCTCGAGCGCACCGGGCACGACACGATGACGAGCGGACCCTGGACCCCCGATCAGCTGCCCGAACCGCGCCAGCGCGGCGCCGGACTCGGCGACATGATCACCTCGCTCGCGTTCCTCGCGATCATGGCCGGCGTCGTGCTGTGGGACCACTTCGTCGGACTGGTGCCGACGCAGCCCGGGCTGCCGTTCCTCGACCCGGGGCTGTGGCCCTGGTGGATCATCGGGCTGTTCCTGCTGATGGCCCTCGAAGCGGTGCTCGCGATCGTCGTCTACGCCGTCGGACGCTGGACTCCCGCGCTCGCCGTGGCCAACGGCATCCTGAATCTCGTCGTGGCGGTGCCGGCGCTGTGGCTGCTGTTCGAGGGACGGCTCATCAACCCCGAGTTCTTCCCGACGATCATCGCCGACGACGGCGCGGAGGTCGGCGCGATCGTCAATGTCGTGATCGGCTTCGTGATCGCCGGCATCGCGATCTGGGACACGGTGGATGCCGCGATGAAGGCCGCGCGGGCCCGCCGAGGCTGACGCCGGTGTCCTCGACTGAGGACATGCGCCGAGATGAGGACGCGCGGGCGACTGCGCGTCCTCATCTCGGCAATCCTCCTCGAACGAGGATCGCCCCCTCGCAGCGGCCCTAGTCTTTTTTCCATGCCCCTCCTCGATACTCCTGTGCGCCTCGGCGTGCAGCTGCAGCCTCAGCACGCCCCGTACTCCGCGTTCCGCGACGCCGTCCTGCGTCTCGAGGAGATGGGCGTCGACATCCTGTTCAACTGGGACCACTTCTTCCCGCTGTCGGGCGACCCCGACGGCCTGCACTTCGAGTCGTGGACCATGCTCGCCGCCTGGGCCGAGCAGACCGAGCGCGTCGAGTTCGGAGCGCTGGTCAACTGCAACAGCTACCGCAACCCCGACCTGCAGGCCGACATGGCCCGCACCGTCGACCACATCTCGGCGAAGGACGGCGTCGGCCGCTTCATCTTCGCGACAGGCTCGGGCTGGTTCGCCCGCGACTATGAGGAGTACGGCTACGAGTTCGGCACCGCCGGCTCGCGCCTCGACGACCTCGCCGCCGGGCTCGAGCGCATCGAGGCCCGCTGGCAGAAGCTCAACCCGGCGCCCACGCGCGAGATCCCGGTCATGATCGGCGGCAAGGGCGAGCAGAAGACGCTGCGCCTCGTCGCCCGGCACGCCGACATCTGGCACAGCTTCGTGCGCCCCGACGAGCTGCCGCACAAGCTCGACGTCATCCAGCGCTGGGCGGAGCGCGAGGAGCGCGACACGTCGAACCTCGTCATCTCGAACGAGCTGCACCAGCGCGGCGAGGGCATCGCCGACGAGCTGTACGACGCCGGTGTGCGCCTCTTCACGCTCGCCTTCCAGGGCCCCGACTGGGACTACGACCTCATCCGGTCGTGGCTGCGCTGGCGCGACTCGAAGAACGCCTGAGCCCCGCTCCCCGCCCCCGGTCGCAGTCCGTCTCTCCGCGAGACGACAGTGGGTGGACGAGACCCTGGGTGAACCCCACGGTCTCGTCCACCCGCTGTTGTCTCGCTGAGGCGCGAGCGGGAGGACACAGGAGCGGGAGGACACGAGATCGGGACGGATGCCGCGGCCGGAGGACCGCGGCACGTCACACGGGGGCCGCACCAACACGCGGAGACTAAACTCGCGCGGGTGACCGCCGCACCGTCCGCCCCCCGCTTCGCCCTCGACATCGACGGGGTGCCGCGACCCGAGCGGTCGCAGCAGCTGCTCGACGGCGTGCGCGAGCGGGTCGTGATCGCCGACGGGGCGATGGGCACGATGCTGCAGCGCTACGACCTCTCGATCGATGGCGACTTCGAGGGTCTGGAGGGCTGCAACGAGATCCTCAACGTCTCACGCCCGGATGTCGTGGCGGCGATCCATGACGCCTACCTCGAGGTCGGCGTGGACGCCGTCGAGACGAACACGTTCGGCGCGAACTGGTCGAACCTCGGCGACTACGGAATCGACGACCGGATCACCGAGCTCGCCGCCGCGGGGGCGCGCATCGCGCGCGAGCGCGTCGAGGCGGCCGAGGCCGTCGACGGGCGCGTGCGCTGGGTGCTCGGCTCGATGGGGCCGGGTACGAAGCTTCCGAGCCTCGGTCACACGACGTACGACAACCTGAAGCAGACGTTCGCGCTGCAGGCCGAGGGCCTCATCGACGGTGGCGCCGACGCGTTCCTCGTCGAGACCTCCCAGGATCTGCTGCAGACCAAGGCCGCCATCAACGGCTGCCGTCAGGCGATCGTGAGCCGCGGCATCCGTCTGCCGATCTTCGTCGAGGTGACGGTCGAGACCACCGGCACCATGCTCATGGGGTCCGAGATCGGGGCGGCGCTCACCGCGATCGAGCCGCTCGGCGTCGACGCCATCGGCCTGAACTGCGCCACCGGCCCCACCGAGATGAGCGAGCACCTGCGGCACCTGTCGAAGCACGCCACCGTGCCCGTCGCGTGCATGCCGAACGCCGGGCTGCCTGTGCTCGGGGCGAACGGCGCGCACTACCCGCTATCGCCCGCCGAGCTCGCGACGGCGCACGAGCAGTTCGTGCGCGAGTTCGGGCTGGGCCTCGTCGGCGGATGCTGCGGCACGACGCCCGAGCACCTCGCCGCGGTCGTCGAGCGCTTGGAGCCCTTCCGCGTCGCCCCCCGGTCGTTGAGCGAGGCCGCGAGTCGAAACGCGGAGACGAAACGCGCCGACGCTTCCGCGGACGCCGGGGGCGTTTCGTCTCGCTCGTTCCTTGCTCGCTCAACGACCGAAGACCCCGGCGTCGCGTCGCTGTACCAGCACGTGTCGTTCCAGCAGGATGCCTCTTACCTCGCGATCGGCGAGCGGACGAACGCGAACGGCTCGAAGGCGTTCCGCGAGGCCATGCTCGAGGAGCGGTGGGACGACTGCGTCGAGATCGCCCGCGACCAGATCCGCGTCGGCGCCCATCTGCTCGACGTCTGCACGGACTACGTCGGACGCGACGGTGCCGCCGACATGCGCGAGGTCGTGTCGCGCCTCGCGAGCGCCTCGACGCTGCCGCTCGTCGTGGACTCGACCGAGCCGGCGGTCATCGCGGCGGGGCTCGAGCTGATCGGCGGACGCCCGGTCGTGAACTCCGTGAACTACGAGGACGGCGACGGCCCGACCTCGCGCTTCGGCCGCATCATGCCGCTCGTGAAGGAGCACGGCACCGCCGTCGTGGCGCTGACGATCGACGAGCACGGTCAGGCCCGCACCACCGAAGGCAAGGTGCAGATCGCCACGCGCCTCATCGACGAGCTCGTCGATGAGTGGGGCCTGCGTGTCAGCGACATCATCGTCGACTGTCTGACGTTCCCGATCGCGACCGGCCAGGAGGAGACGCGCCGCGACGCCATCGAGACGATCGAGGCGATCCGGCAGATCACGGCGAAGTACCCCGGCATCAACACCACCCTCGGCGTCTCGAACGTGTCGTTCGGGCTCAACCCGGCCGCGCGCAGCGTGTTGAACTCGGCGTTCCTCCACGAGGCCGTCGAGGCCGGGCTCACCTCGGGCATCATCGACGCGGCGAAGATCGTGCCGCTCGCCTCGATCTCCGACGAGCAGCGCAAGGTCGCCCTCGACCTGGTGTGGGATCGCCGCGAATACGACGCCGACGGCAACGTCACATACGACCCGCTGGCACGGATGCTGGACCTCTTCGCCGGCGTCGACACCGCCGCGCTGCGCAACCAGCGTGCCGCCGAGCTCGCTGCGCTGCCGGTCGGCGAGCGGCTCGAGCGCCGCATCATCGACGGCGAGGGGAAGGGCCTCGAGGCCGATCTCGACCTGGCGCGCGAGGGCGGGCTGGCACCGCTGCAGATCATCAACGACCACCTGCTCGAGGGCATGAAGATCGTCGGCGAGCGGTTCGGCGCGGGCGAGATGCAGCTGCCGTTCGTGCTGCAGTCGGCCGAGGTGATGAAGACCGCGGTGGCGCTGCTCGAACCGCACATGGAGAAGTCGGATGCCTCGGGCAAGGGCCGCATCGTGCTCGCCACCGTGCGCGGTGACGTGCACGACATCGGCAAGAACCTCGTGGACATCATCCTCACCAACAACGGGTACGACGTCGTGAACCTCGGCATCAAGCAGCCGATCGCCGACATCATCGCCGCCGCTGAGGAGCACGACGCCGACGTCATCGGCATGTCGGGCCTGCTCGTGAAGTCGACGGTCGTCATGAAGGAGAACCTCGAAGAGCTCCGCTCCCGGGGCCTCGGCACGAAGTGGCCGGTGATCCTCGGCGGTGCGGCGCTCACCCGCGCCTACGTCGAGGACGACCTGGCGAGCCTCTTCGACGGCGAGGTGCGCTACGCCCGTGACGCGTTCGAGGGCCTCGCGCTCATGGAGCCGCTCGTGAAGATCGCGCGCGGCGCCGACCCGGCATCGGTCGGGTTGCCGGCATTGAAGAAGCGCCGCCATGCGGCCGGCTCGAAGCTCACGCTCACCGAACCCGAAGCGATGCCGACGCGCTCGGACGCGGCATCCGACAATCCCGTGCCCGCGCCGCCGTTCTGGGGCACGCGTATCGTGCGCGGCATCGCCCTGCACGACTACGCCGCCTTCCTCGACGAGCGCGCGACGTTCATGGGGCAGTGGGGCCTGAAGCCGGGCCGTGGAGACGACGGCGCGTCGTACGAGCAGCTCGTCGACACCGAGGGGCGGCCGCGGCTGCGCTACTGGCTCGACCGCATCCTCGGCGAGGGCATGCTCGACGCGTCGGTCGCGTACGGCTACTTCCCGGTCGTGTCGGAGGGCAACGACGTCGTCGTGCTGCACCACGGCGACGATGCGTCCGGGCGGCTCGGAAGGGCCGGCCTCCTGGCGCCCGACGGCGGCTCCGGCGGCGAGATCGGCACCGACCGCCTGCGGTTCCACTTCCCGCGCCAGCGCCGCGACCGCCACCTGTGCCTCGCCGATTTCGTCCGCTCGCGCGAGTCGGGCGCCGTCGACGTGCTGCCCGTGCAGCTCGTGACGGCAGGCGCCAACATCGACTCGGTGACCGCGAAGCTGTTCGCCGAGGACAGGTACCGCGACTACTACGAGCTCAACGGCCTCGTGATGCAGCTGACCGAGGCGCTCGCCGAGTTCTGGCACGCCCGCATCCGCTCCGAGCTCGGCTTCTCGGGCGAGGACCCGACCGAGACCGCGGGGCTGTTCAAGCTCGAGTACCGCGGCGCCCGGTTCTCACTCGGCTACCCTGCGTGCCCCGACATGGAGGACCGCCGCAAGGTCGTCGAGCTGCTGCGCCCCGAGCGCATGGGCGTCGAGCTCAGCGAGGAGCTGCAACTGCACCCCGAGCAGTCCACCGACGCCTTCGTCTTCCACCACCCCGAGGCGAAGTACTTCTCGGTCTGACCCGGCTGCGCTGCGGTTGCGAGATCAGGTGATTTCACGGGGGTAGGACGTTTTTCCGGGGATCTTCCTGCGCTCGTGACATCACCTGATGCGGTGACGGATGCCGCGGCCCGCGGCATCCGTCATGTTATTGCGTGGTGATCTCGACGCTGACGTTCGGAGGCGGCGTGGTGTGCACCCAGGCGGCCGGATCGGCGGCGAAGAACGCCACGAGGCCGATCACCGCCGCGAGGAGCGGGAGGGCCCACATCGCGGTGGCGGCCCGCCGGAGCACGCGTGTGACGACGGCGGTCTCGGTGGCCCGGAAGGCACGGCTCAGCGAGATGATGAAGACGATGGCCATCGCGAGCCACACCACCGGCGACGGCTCGAGTGTCGCGGTGTAGCAGGTCGCCGCAGCGTCGGTGGCGGTGACGCAGCCACCCTGCGAGCCGCGCGCGAACAGCCCGTAGAGGACCGCCCAGAACAGTCCCCGCTTCGCGAGCGAGATGATCTCGGGCACGTAGGCGCCGACGGGATTCGTCGACGTCGGCGTCGGGATTGAGGTCGGGGTTGGGGGGATCGCTGTGGTCACGTGGGCTCCTCCTGGCACGTGACCTTCACGATAGGGCAGATGCTCGCTCTCGCGGAGCGGGTGCGTGCTGCCGGTGCGGCGCCAGCGGCTTGGCGCGGCGCAGGGCGGCGAGGATCGGCCGGCCCACCACGATCAGCCCGACAACGGTCGTGATCGCGCGGAGGGTGTCCCAGCTGAGCGTCGACGTCACCAGCGAGTACAGCAGGAAGCTCGACAGGTTCACCTCCAGCGGCGCGGTGCCGTCGTACGAGATGCCGGTGCCGTAGCCCACGGCGAACGGCCAGAACCACAGGTTCATCAGCAGGCCGAAGACGTACGAGGCGACGACGCCGTACACGCAGAGCATGGCGATCTCGGCGGTCGGTGCGAGCCGGCGCGGCAGCGGTGCCTGGAGGGGGCGTGCGGCCCGGCGCGGCAGCGGTGCGTGGAGGGGG